>NZ_JBNNTI010000049.1:14011-16153 GCF_050278625.1 Viridibacillus sp. NPDC096237
ACGCCAGTTATTCCTGTTGCTCCTGTTAACCCAGTTACTCCGGTCGGTCCTGTTATCCCTGTGGCTCCCGTTTCTCCGGTTACCCCGGTTGCTCCCGTTGCTCCCATTGCCCCTGTGGCTCCGGTTGGTCCTGTGGCTCCGGTTGGTCCTGTTACGCCAGTTACTCCTGTGGCTCCGGTTACTCCCGTTTCTCCGGTTACCCCAGTTGCTCCGGTTACCCCAGTTGATCCGGTTACCCCAGTTGATCCAGTTGATCCAGTTGATCCGGTTGCTCCGGTTGCTCCGGTTACCCCAGTTACTCCCGTTGATCCTGTCGGTCCTGTTACTCCAGTTGATCCAGTTAACCCAGTTACTCCCGTTGCTCCTGTCAGTCCTGTTACGCCTGTTGCTCCTGTGGCTCCGGTTACTCCCGTTGCTCCAGTCAGTCCTGTTACGCCTGTTGCTCCAGTTGGTCCTGTTACGCCAGTTACTCCTGTGGCTCCTGTTACACCAGTTACTCCTGTGGCTCCAGTTACTCCAGTTACTCCGGTTGCTCCAGTTACCCCAGTTGCTCCGGTTGCTCCGGTTGCTCCGGTTACTCCTGTTGCTCCAGTCGGTCCTGTTACGCCAGTTATTCCTGTGGCTCCTGTTAACCCAGTTACTCCGGTCGGTCCTGTTATCCCTGTGGCTCCCGTTTCTCCGGTTACCCCGGTTGCTCCCGTTGCTCCCATTGCCCCTGTGGCTCCGGTTGGTCCTGTTACGCCAGTTACTCCTGTGGCTCCGGTTACTCCCGTTTCTCCGGTTACCCCAGTTGCTCCGGTTACCCCAGTTGATCCAGTTGATCCAGTTGATCCGGTTGCTCCGGTTACCCCAGTTACTCCCGTTGATCCTGTCGGTCCTGTTACTCCAGTTGATCCAGTTAACCCAGTTACTCCCGTTGCTCCTGTCGGTCCTGTTACTCCGGTTACTCCCGTTGCTCCAGTTACTCCTGTTGCTCCAGTTACTCCTGTTGCTCCGGTTACCCCAGTTGCTCCGGTTACTCCAGTTGCTCCGGTTACCCCAGTTGCTCCGGTTACCCCAGTTACTCCGGTTACCCCAGTTGATCCCGTTGATCCAGTTGCTCCGGTTGCTCCGGTTGCTCCGGTTGGTCCTGTTGGTCCTATTAACCCAGTTGCTCCGGTTGGTCCCGTTACGCCAGTAAGCCCGGTTACCCCTGTTGCTCCAGTCAGTCCTGTTACGCCTGTTGCTCCTGTTGCTCCAGTCGGTCCTGTTACACCAATTGGTCCCGTTGATCCTGTGGCTCCTGTTACCCCAGTTACTCCTGTTGCTCCAGTCGGTCCTGTTACTCCAGTTACTCCTGTTGCTCCAGTCGGTCCTGTTGCTCCAGCCGGTCCTGTTACTCCAGTTACTCCTGTTGCTCCAGTTACTCCGGTTACTCCCGTTGATCCAGTTACACCAGTTGCTCCCGTTGCTCCGGTTGCTCCAGTCAGTCCTGTTACGCCTGTGGCTCCGGTTACTCCAGTTGCCCCTATTGGACCTGTTGATCCCGTTACGCCAGTTACCCCGGTTACTCCGGTTGCGCCAGTTGGTCCTGTTAACCCAGTTACTCCGGTCGGTCCTGTTAACCCTGTTGATCCCGTTTCTCCGGTTACCCCGGTTGGTCCAGTTACTCCCGTTGCTCCGGCTACTCCCGTTGCTCCGGTCGGTCCTGTTACACCAGTTAATCCTGTGGTTCCAGTTCCCCCGGTTGGTCCTGTGGCTCCAGTCGGTCCTGTTACACCAATTGGTCCCGTTGATCCTGTAGCTCCTGTTACCCCAGTTACTCCCGTTGATCCAGTCGATCCTGTTACGCCAGTTACTCCTGTTGATCCTGTTGATCCTGTTGCTCCGGTTGGTCCTGTTGCTCCGGTTACTCCCGTTGCTCCGGTTGGTCCTGTTGCTCCGGTTACTCCCGTTGATCCTGTTGCTCCAGTCGGTCCTGTTACTCCAGTTACTCCTGTTGCTCCAGTCGGTCCTGTTGCTCCAGTCGGTCCTGTTACTCCAGTTACTCCTGTTGCTCCAGTTACTCCGGTTACTCCGGTTACTCCAGTTGATCCAGTTACACCAGTTGCTCCCGTTGATCCGATTACTCCCGTTGCTCCGGTTGCTCCAGTTACTCCGGTT
>NZ_JBNNTI010000049.1:16250-25807 GCF_050278625.1 Viridibacillus sp. NPDC096237
GTTACTCCCGTTGCTCCGGTTACCCCAGTTGCTCCCGTTGATCCGGTTACTCCCGTTGCTCCGGTTACCCCAGTTGCTCCCGTTGATCCGGTTACTCCCGTTGCTCCGGTTACCCCAGTTGCTCCCGTTGATCCGGTTACTCCTGTTGATCCGGTTACTCCCGTTGATCCGGTTACCCCAGTTGATCCGGTTACCCCAGTTGCTCCGGTTACCCCAGTTGCTCCGGTTACCCCAGTTGCTCCGGTTACCCCAGTTGCTCCGGTTACCCCAGTTGCTCCAGTTGGTCCCGTTACGCCAGTTACCCCGGTTGCGCCAGTTGGTCCTGTTAACCCAGTTACTCCGGTCGGTCCTGTTACCCCTGTTGCGCCAGTTTGTCCTGTTACACCAGTTACTCCGGTCGGTCCTGTTACACCAGTTACTCCGGTTACTCCTGTTGCTCCGGTTGGTCCTGTTGCTCCGGTTGGTCCTGTTGGTCCCGTTGCTCCTGTTGGTCCGGTTGGTCCGGTTGGTCCTGTTGCTCCTGTTGCTCCTGTTGCTCCTGTTTTACCTCTATTATGACAATGATCTATTATAAAAAGAGGTTCACATGGATCTATATAATCTAAATATCTAATACATCTTTTAGGACTTCTTTTCTTGTGGTTACAAGAACATTGATAATTATTACAAATAGGACATCTCGTTTTATTTGAGTCCATTAATATCACCTACCATCATATACATACTATTCTCGTGAAATAGATTAATATTAGGCGAATTGTAGTGTGACAGAAAAAAAATCGGATAATCATCTCATTCATGGTAGTCTGATAATTATGTATTTCTCTAGCATGGCTATTAAAGTGTAAAATGAAAATGGGATATGCTTATATCTAAAATATTCCTGTAATACAATATAGGTATCAGAATTAAAAATTTCTTAATCTATTAAAACCCTCAAGTAAAACTATTAACATTTTTGACAACAAAACAAAAAAACGGCTGAAGAATACTCTCCAATCGTTCTTTTAAATATATCCAGAAAAATGAATCAGCAAAGGCTTTTATCTGTAATTTCCACTTTCTAAAATGTCTTTTCTTCCAAATTCACATTGTCCTCAAAATACTTTTTATTATTAATAATGGTTTGATTAGTGGGATTATATTTAAGCGCAATTTCATTATGTTCATATGATTTTTTTAATTGATTTAATCGATGATATAAAACACATAGCTGTAAATGAGGCAACCAAGTAAAAAAGCTTTTATTTTGAAAACTAAGTTTTAAATCATTTTTGTATGAAATCGCTTTTTCATACCAATGGATCGCTTCTGTATTTTTATTTTGTTCCATAAAATAAAAACCTACACGACAACAAGCTTCAGGGCGTGGCACATCATATTGAAGAGATCTCAATGATGACTTAAATGCCATTTCTTTATCTTCCAAGAAACTATAACAATCTGCTAAGTTAAAACACGCGCGTATATTATCCTCAATCCAGCCCAATTTTGAATCAAGGAAAGTATCATATTGAATAATGGCTTCCTCATAACGAGCATGGTCTTTTAATTCATTTGCGAAGTAAAAAGTATCACGAGCCGAGAAAGGCTGGTCGTCCTTTAACATTTTTTCATAAATTCGTATATTACGATCGCTATCGTGACTAAGTGGCATATGCGATACAGCTACTTCACTATCAAATAAGTTACCAGAGACTGCTAGAAATTCATGGACAGACCCTACCCATTTAAAATTATTTTCTTTTTTCACCAAACGATATCTTCTTAATGAAGTAATGACATTTCCTTCTGCATCATGTGATAAATTATAGTTCATTGAAACTGCATCAATTGCAGATTCTAAAGTTTCCTTTAATACTTTCAGTTTCTCACGATTTTCATCTGTAAAAATATCATCTGCATCTAGCCACAAAATGTAATCCGATGTTGCCTGTTCAAATGAATAATTTCTGGCAGCCGCAAAATCTCCAATCCATTCAAAATCAAAAATACGATCCGTATATTCTTTCACAATATCCTTTGTCTTATCTGTTGAACCTGTATCGATAATATTAATCTCATCTACAACATCCTTCACTGAAGCTAAGCATCTACCGATTACTTCTTCTTCATTTTTAACAATCATACATAAACTTATTGTTACCAAACAGATCCCTCCAATTCCATCCTATATTTATATGCTCAAAAGGCCGTCAAGGACATGAAAAGGTTCCTTCTTGGGTTAATTTTTTGTGTAAAAGAAAGAATTGTTACTCGCTTATAAAAATTTTGGTTTGGATTATACACTCCTATTCATCCGGAATTAAACTTTTATGTACATGTAGTCGAAATGAAATCATTTTTTAAAAATTTCTGTTTAATAATATACAATTTAGAACAAATATTTAATATAGGAAGCAGCTATTTTCTCCTATGCTAAATCAATAAAGGAAATAAAAAATTCATTTTGAGTTGGTTCGCCCAAAATGAATTTTCATTAATTCAAGATTTAATTTTCCTTCTTACTATTACTTTATTGCATCTCATCCGTTATTTTTTGACGACTAATATACCAACCATGGCCAAGAAACACCATAATGGACATCATTATAAAATAATTCTTACAAAAATAGTGTTCATGCTAGGGAAGTATAGATTAGAGACAGTATCAATAGTAGAAATAATACTTGTTAAAGAAACTCAAACTACAGCATCAATACCTAAACCGTATAATACAAATACTAAAACTTGCGCAACAATCAACTCCACTAATTGACTGGGGGTTCAAGGTATCATTTAATTAAAGAATATGTATCATCGCCACTCATTCATAGAAAACACATTATTTTTCTTGAAATCACTGATTATTTCTGGTGTTAATAAAAATTCTGATTGTTCTTTTGTTGACCAACGATAATCAATATGTTCCTTGGAAAGAACTAGATTACAATCTTTACTTCTACATAAGTAAGTTAAAATTACCACTTGTCTAGTTGGAGTGACTTTGAACGTGGTTGCATATAAAAGCTTCAGAACAGTAACATTTAGACCAACTTCCTCAATAAATTCTCGTACCAACGCCCCTTCTAAATCTTCTCCGAAATCTACTTCTCCCCCGACGCATTCCCAAGTTCCACCACCAATTTCATCATCATGAGATCGTTGAACAATTAATATTTTTCCTTCATTAAAAACAATCCCTTTTACTACAACAACAAATTTATTTATTTCTGTCAATTTTATTACCCTCCTAATATTAAAAATAAAAGGATATCCCGTATGGAATATCCTTTTGTACTTTGAACATAGTTAATTTTTAAACGACAGACTTCATAAAAGAAATAAGCTGATCTTCTTGAGCTGTGTTCACTGCAACTTTATTTTTCCCCACCTTGTGACATTTCACACATTCATGGACTAACTGATATCCCTTTTTACTTGAGTATTCTATGCCAATAGGGGCCATTAAACCTTTACATACACTAACTCGGTCACCCGGTTTATCATCCATATGCTTAGAATATAAGCAATATGGACAGTGATTACGGAAGCTCCCATTTGTTAATGGTTTAATTTTCGAGCCACATTGCTCACATTGAAATGCTGTATTTTCTGTTTTTCTGCTCACGTGCCATTCCTCCAAGATGTTATTTTCATCTATGGAGAAAGGGTTCCGTTCGTTTTTACTAGACATTGTAGCTTCAGGCTTTTGTAAGAAATGGACCCATTCACCGCCTCGATTTACGAAGCGATTACTTCTAGTTCCTGCTTCACTTGAGCTTTTTTCATCTCAAGATCCGGACCTCGATTGACTTTATGAATTTGTATCAACCACTGTAGGACAGTCAACGCCACCCTCCACTAGTAGGTGTTCTCTTTCAATCACTGACTAAGGCATCGTCCCCTAAACAGCACGTTCACTTTTAATAATGGTTTTCAAAATACCACTCCAACTCTCAATATGTTCAAAGTATTTAACTTAATTATAACAGAATTATGTTAAATATTAACTATATTGTTATATTGATATGAATTTTTTACATCTAGATTTACATAAGTATAAAAAGAGGCAAGTGCATAGTAACTTTTCTTTGAATCTACCCGACACGAAAGGAAAATACAATATTACTAAAAAAGAATACCCCGCATTACACTTCTTTCGCCTATTCTGAACGCAATCATAAAGTGTTTTATGTAGATAGTGCAAAAGATCATACAATGCAATTATTTGTTTAAAATTTGACAACTGAATTAATTAATGTGGATTTTCTCCAAATAGATAAAGAAAAAATGTTATCTCATGAGAGTCTTATTAGCAGACGAGTACCCTAATTTTCATATAGCAAAAAATTAAACCGTTACTAGAAAGTAACTCAAAGTATTTAAAACTCAGAGTCTTTAAATTTGATAAAAAAAAAGAGGGGGGTATTTCATAGCCAATATTGGTGATAGAACAAATAATTATAGTGGTTTAGAAATACCTAAGGAAAGTGTACTTTCTTATTATGATTTCAAGGCAAGCATAATAAAAGATATATGGCACACTAATGATGGGGTTATTGTAATCTTTCAGCTCTATTTTGTTTTCATTGACGCTCCAACCACTCACTTATCCGCTGCTTCTGAAAAAAGATATGCCCATTCATTTCAATAATCGGTACCTCTGGATGTTCGTATACAAAATTACTTGTTGCTTCTTTTGGCACATTTAAATATACGTGCAATTCCTTTGCATCTATTAGTTCAATTTCTTCCTCATCGTTCAGTATGTCCAGCAAGCTCTTTGCATCTGGATTGCCGAAGTTTTTCAAACCATTTCCTATTAGATAACCGGCTACTATAATACTTAATCCTAGCCAAATAAAATCATAACTCAACTTTAAAACTCCTTTAAAACCGTTAGTAACGACAGCTACTAACGGTTACATAAAATTAGATTTATCTATTTCACTAACTTCATATCCTTAACCATTTTCAAGATTTCCTTAACGCTTAAATCAGGATCAGTTGGCATGATTGTGTAATTAAAACCTTTTTCTGACCAAGAGACGCTTCGGAAAGTATTCATTTCCATGACAGAACCTTTTTGTCCGCGTACTTTTACATTTTTTTCACCTGGAATTTTTTCCGTTTTTTCACCATTATCTTTTGGTGTTGGCAAAACTGTAAGCGAGAAGTAAACAACTCCGTCCTTTTCATAGTCAATTTCTAATTCCTTATGACCAACTACATCCATTACTTCAATTTTAGCCATCTTTAATTTACTTTTTTCCGGAAAATAGAGAAATGTCTTTTTAAATACAGTTGGAAGTTCTTTAGATGTTATTTGTTCTGATTTCATTGTACTATCAATTTTTTGTATTTTCGCATCTTTTGGTAAATCAAGTGTAAATGTACTGTCAGGTATTTTCGCATCGAAATCGATTTTAGTGTACTCCGTTTGAGTATCACCACCTACAGTCGAAATGTTGGTTTTTAACACCATCCAGTTTTCTTTATCAACCCAAACTTCTATATCACCGAAAAGCGTTTTTTCTCCTTTTCCCTTAGCAACTAGATGATAAGTATCACGATTTAAGATTTTCTCTTCCCCTTTTAGTGATATATCATGCGTATCCTTCACTACTTTTAACAATTGTTCTGCTTGTTCCTTTGGTGAAGGTTGTGAAACACCTTTTAATTCATCTGATAATGACATAACAATAGCTGTATTTTGAGCTTGATCATAGCTTGTCATATTTTCCCCATCATTTACTGAAAGAGATTGTTGTTTGCCTTTATCATCGCTAATTTCAATGCGTCGTTTGCTATCTTTGCCAACCCATTCTTTAACGTGCATCTTTTCTTTAGCTAGTGTCATATCATATTCACCATAGTAAGGACCAACTGGTTTTGCTTCCTTTAATGTATTTTGAATAACTTGCTCAGGAGAAAATTTACTTTCCTCCGAAGAGCAGCCAACTAAACCAATTGTCATGACACCTACTAAACTAATCGTTTTGAATATTGTTTTCATTTCCATCACCTATTCCTTCTATTTTTGATAACTTACAGATGACACAAGTACCCATTGTTTTATGCGACAACATTTGCACCTTGCCGCCGTGTTTTTCAATTATTTGTTTCGTAATACTAAGTCCAAGTCCTGTTCCACTTTCACCCTTTTTACTGCGCGCTATGTCTGCTTGGAATAAAGGCTCGAATACGTGTTCTAGCTCTTCTTTGTCAATTCCTTCACCACCATTTTGGACTATTAAAAGTGGTCCATCTAACTGCATTTCTTGTGTAACAAAAGGGAAAACCCACTTAGGTAAGTTGTCTGAAGACACCACCGCTAGCCAAATAAAACCTTCTTTTGGTGTATGTTGAATGGCATTACTCATTAAATTATCTGTTACACGCATAAGTTGCTTTGGATTAACATTGAATATACCTTCGATTTCACTTTGCACTTCTAATGTAATATTTTTTTCATAGCAAAGTGGTTCATAATCGGACAGCAGCATATCAAAAAATTCACAGCCTTCTACTTGAACGAGTTCCATTTCATATGTCGACGATTGCAATAAGGTATACATTAGTAAATCATCTAACATATGCTGCATATAATTGGCTTTGTTAATGATGATTCCCCTATATTCCTCATACTCTCCTTCTGGTAAATTGCGTTCAGTTGACAATGACTCTGCATATGCTCGAATGGATGTTAATGGTGTTTTTAGATCATGTGAAATGGCCGCAATCATAAATTCCTTTTCTTTTTGCTCTTTAGCTATTTTCTCTCTTGCTTCTTCAATTTGCTCTCGCATACTGTAAAAACTCGCAGTTAGCTCACCAATCTCATCATTTGCTGTTTGCAGATCTTCAACTTTTTCTCTACTAGCAAAAGCCATCATTTGCTTCATCAATTGTGATAATCTTTTATTTAACTTACGATTAACTAACATCGAGACACTTATAAATATAATGCTAAAAATGCCTATGAATAGTGCGATGACAGACCATGTACGATTATTCACACCATCAATCCACTCGTCCCTAGCTAAATTGACTTCAAAAAAACCGACTAATTCATTTCTAGAAAAAACAGGTTCTTTGTACGAGTAATTCCGATAATTATTTTCAAATTGAAATAAGTTTTTATACAATGTGTCTTTAGACTGTAAAAGACTCACTGAATTCACAAGAGGATCTGAATTATACAATGGAAGTCCGTCATTTCGGTACAATACAATAGCTGTTTCTGCATTCGATAATTCCTCTACTTGCGGTCTCTTAATTCCTGGTTCATACAGATTTGGTTCTTTTAAAACAGCAGATATTTTTTGAAGTTCTGTCCACTTTTCAAAATATTCTTCTACATTGCGATCTTCATGATAAGCGTTAACCCATGCAAAGAGCGCATAAGCTGCAGCTAATGGGAGGATCATGACGATAAAATAAGACAGCAATAACCAAGTTTTCAGCTTCATAATAATTCACCTATGAAACGATACCCTTTCCCCCACACCGTTTGGATAAAATGCGGATTTTTAACCGGGTCGTTTAGCTTTTCACGAAGGCCTTTGACGTGAACGGTGACGGTTTGTAAACTGTCAGCATCTACTTGTTGCCATACATGCTGATATAATTCACTTTTCGTGAAAACTCGCTGCGGATTTTGAACCATTACATTGAATAACGCGAACTCTTTTTGTGTTAGATGGATTTCTTCGTTATGTCGGTAAACCTTTTCGTTATTTATATCGACTGTTAAACCGTTCGTAAAGGTTGTTTTAACATTTACTTCGGGAACCCCCTGATAGCGTCTCCAACGGCGAAGTTGGGATTCTACTCTCGCTTTTAACTCTGCCAGACTAAACGGTTTTGCCAAATAATCATCTGCTCCTAAATGTAGGCCCTCTACCTTATCTTCATCCTCTTTACGCGCACTAATAATGATGATTGGAACATCACTTTTCCAGCGTATATTTTGACACAGTGTTAGTCCGTCCATTTCCGGAAGCATTAGATCTACCAAAACGATGTCATACGTATTGCTCTGAAAGTCTTCCCATCCTTCTAATCCAGTCGTCGCCAAAGTAACTCCGTAGCCTTCACGTAAAAATGTATCACGTACGACCCTTGCAATTTCAATGTCATCTTCCACAAGTAATAACTGCCATTTCATAAATGATTCCTCCTGAAAACAATGTAACATAACCAATTTCCTTTTCTTGAAACTTAATAAATTCTTTATAATTACAAAAACGCAACTATTTCCATTTTAAAGTGAAACCTTCCATAATACATTAGAAATCAGAAATTACTATATGAAAACTATTTTATGAATAAGCTCTATTATGAAGATGAAGCGAAATTAGAGGAAGCTGTTGCAAAAACATTAGATCTATTATTTGGAGATGCTGAAGCTTATTGTAATGGTGTACACCTTGGATTTAAAAAGGAAGTATTAGAAATAGAATTAAAGGATACTTCTATCTATGAGAAGATTGGAATCCAATCTAGAGTAGCTGCATGCGGTTGGTTATTAAAGAAAAATAGTGATGCATAACTTTCTGCATCAAATAAATGTATAGGAAAAAAAGTAAAGGACAATTTGGTTTTGGTGTGACTACAGTGTTAGCGTCTATAGCTACTTCAATTATGGAAGGTAACCTTACTAAAGGGGTAACATTATTTGTGAAAGCTGGAGGAAAAGCGACTATCCCAGGGATATTGGTTTTGCTCGGTTAAATTCATTTTTCAAGTTCTCAAGCACTGGAGAAGAAATTCCCTAGATCTAATAATTGTGATTAAATAACTTCAAGGGATGTGAATTCTAATGCGAAAACTAAAATATTATTCGTCGCTTTCTTTTGTTGGTTATATTGCATTTTTAATAAGTAATTATCTAATATATTCTGAATTGCAATGGGTAGATACTTTAATGATAACTCTGATTATGACAGTGGTTTTAGCATTTTATAATTGGGCAAGGGATTTTCATAAGAATAGAAAAGATTAATTTGAATTAATACGTTCGAATATATCCCTACAAGTGCACTTCCGAAAAATCACACCACCTATTCTTATTTCAAGTAAAAAAAAACCAGACAGCTGTTGATAGCAATCTGGCATCCTATGTATTATTTCTCTGCTGTTCTGTTATAATCTGCTACGCTTGTAGTTTTAAATCTTTTTCTAGTCTATTCATAACTGACTCTTAAGTTAAAAGTTTATTTTTAGATTTTTTCGTTTCGCAACTTGCTCCAATTTGTTTGTACAACTTACACAATGAAAGTTTTTTGCTTTCCTCTCTTTAAAAAGCTTGTAATGCTTAGTACCTTCCAGCAATTTATACTGGTCTTTACACAAGCCACAAATTACTTCATAGTAAATCGCCATAGTTTATTTCTCCTTTCATTATTATCTGTGTACGCATTACTACGCCGCGGTTTTATATTAATTTCTACAAAAATGAACTATTACCTTTATTTATATGACGAATTGTAATATTAAGTGCAACACCAAGACAAAATAGAAAACGCCCATAACGATTCCGTGTAAAATGTAAGTTACCACACTAAACATCA
>NZ_JBNNTI010000050.1:0-25008 GCF_050278625.1 Viridibacillus sp. NPDC096237
GTGGTGACAGTGGTTTTGCGGTGCCTGCCCTGTATGAACTGTGTGAAAAGGAAGCTGTTTACTACATCATCCGTTTAAAATCGAACGCCAAACTGAAAGCACTCGCAGAAGAACTGCATCCAACGCATGAAGTTCGCGATGTGTCGGTGACGGAAAGCTATGTCGAGGAATCCATTTATCAGGCATCCTCTTGGTCAACGCCACGTCGCATCATTATTCAATCAACGAGACCAGCTGGTGAACTGTTCTTTTCACATGCTTTTTTCGTGACAAATCTCAGTGAAACTTTCTCGCCACAAGCGATTGTCGCATCGTACAAAAAGAGAGGCACGATGGAAAATTTCATCAAAGAAGCGAAGGGTGGCTTTGGTTTTGATCAAATGAAAAGCCATGATTTCCTCGTGAACGAGGCACGTATGATGTTGAGTTTACTCGCTTACAATCTAACAAATTGGCTACGTACACTTAGTTTTCCCGTCGCAATGAAAGGGATTCAAATCCAAACGATTCGTACACGTCTGATTAAAGTAGCGAGTAAATTAGTGAAATCTGGGCGCTCTCTCCATTTCAAATTATCGTCGAGCTTCGTCTATACCCGCTTCTTTTGGGATGTCCTGACCAAAGTGCAACAATTAAAGTTTAACTAAATAGTCTTTTTAAGAAATCGAACTCGGACCAAGGGTGAAGTCTGCCCAAAAATCGGTTTTCTCTCAATATCTTTTTCAAAGCTTCTCTAACAAAGGTGTTTACTCAGTACAAATATCCCTCCACACGAAAAATCTCATGAAAATCTTAAAACTTTAAAACACTATAAATAATTCAGGCTTTTTTATATTTATGTTAAAAATTTAGGGTTGTAATCTGTTTCAGTTTTATGTATCGCTTAAAAAACTATGGTAAATTTTGTGATAGAAAAACTGTGTCTCTAATTATTTGTGTCTAGAGATTGTAAGTGCAGTTCACGAATTAGTGACTTAACTGTAATACATTTTAAGTCTTGAAACTTTAGTTCATTTCATAAATATTGTAACAAATAGTAAATTCACCTGTATTATGTTTTTTAATAATATTTCGCCTTTTTATGTACCTTTTATCTTGTATAAATAAAAAAAGAAACAGAAATATCTATATCTCTGTTCCTTGAACAAAAGTCCGACTAATAAATCATGACCAATTTACACCTTTACCGCCAGAGTAAATTCGAATAATTCCTTTTGTCCCCAACCATCCTCTTTTAGATTTTTTATATTCAGCTACTATTTTTTCATTTCTCTTTTCAAACTTCCATATTGAAAGAGGTATTAGGTAGAATGAGATTTAATATATGATACAATAAAATTAGAATAAATTAACTAGTTAGTGAGGTTACTTATATGAACGGGGGAGGAACATGAAATTTAAGCTTACCGCATTTTTATTTATGCTAGCCCTATTTCTTACTGCTTGTGACACTGCAGTAACTCCGAAAGAACATGCAAGTGAACTATATAGCATTGCTTTAAACGCTATTATGGAAAAAGACGAATCATTGAATGAAGATATGGAATTTATAGCTATTGATATGAGTAATTTTGATGAAGTGAATGAAAAACAGAAAAAATCTATTCTAGACTTTTTTGAAGAAAAGTATAAAGTCCCAGTAATGGATGCTACCTTCGATGAATTAAAGGAAAAAGGATACTATAATCAAGATACCATGGTTTTGGATGGAGTACTTCTAACAGTTCAAACAGTATATTTTAACGTGAAAAACAATGTCTTCTTTAATGGTTCGAAATACAGATCAGGAAAAGGAGCTATTGGTGTAGAAAGTACAGTTCACTACAAAGATGGTAATTGGCGAATTAAAGAATCAAAGGAAACTTGGGTAAGCTAATATAGGTGTTATTTCATAAACTAGCTATTTAATAAGCGAGGCGAACCTCTTTTGAATAGGTACTTCTATCTGAAGTTTAATATAATAAAAAGTACTAATTGAACTACCTTTTTTCATTAGATATATCTAATGAAAAAAGGAGTTTTTTATTTAAAAAATGTAATTTCTTTAATTTTGCACCTTATTTATTCTTTAAAAGCAGTGAACAAAAAAGGGAAATGGTAATATACTATAACAAAGTTTCTTTTGGGAAAGAAAATTTCGTGCAGGAATAAAAGGAGGGTGAAATGTCATGAAGTGGATGGAAATGTATATGCCTCGAACATATGGGTTAATATCGATATGTGGCAAAGTTCTACCTCATAAGAACAGGAAACGTCATCTGAAATGAAATTTTCATTCCAAAAAATTTCCTGCCATAATCTAATGAGTATATTTCAAAAATGAAGAAACCCCATTTCCATATATTAAATTAGGTAGAGGGGTGGGATTTTTTGGTAATTATATTATTGCTGTTTAGCAGTAGGCGATGTGGAAGATGTTCTTGATACTTTGTAAATAACATGTGAAATTTTAAGGGTGGCTATTTAAATTTGATGATTTAAAACTTGTCCTAATGAAATATAATTGTCAAATAAAAGATAATTGCCTTCAAATATTCATCATAAATATATGATGAAATGGACTAAAATTTACAAAACAATTAAATAACATTAACTTTTCGAGGATATAATAAAAAAGCAAGACATCTTCCATGCATAGATTTTATTAAATGAAATAAAATAAGCACTAAGGAGGAGTAAACTTGGCTACTTTAATCGACATTTTGATTACAAGTTTGATCAGTCTCTGCTTTTTAGTCTTAGGATTATTTATTTATAAAAAAGAAGATGTTGAATTGGTTGCAGGATATAATGGTCAAAGATTCAAAGGAAATAAATCAAAATTTGCAAAAAACAATGGTTTGTTTTGTATAGCATTTGCATTTTTACTTTTTATTACCCCATTTTTCAAAAACTTTGGTAATGTATTTTTAAATTTAATCTCTTTCATCATGGTGTTGTTATTAATCATTTTAGTCCTATATACAAGAAAGCAGCATCAATAAACTAAAAAAATCCGCTTGTTCCTAATAGCTAGGAGTAAGCGGATTTTAATTTGTCTTAAGAATCGACGCTTTCTACCCACATTGCTACCGGAAAAGTATCTGTTGTAGTAGGAAATGGAATTTAATCTATAATTTCCTAAGGTGTGGCTTTGTATCAGCTTTTGGTAATTTTGAATTTGAGTACATTTTGCTAATAACAAACAGTTGACACAATTTGAACTTTTTCAGGATTATTTTTTCTCGTCATCATTTAGCATTACCTCAAAAGATTTTATTTATTACATGTGTAGTTGTTGGAGTAGAGGTGGTGACTACTCCGGGAAAAGCGTCCACCGTAGCGAAAATCAACGGTCTTATCTATTTATATATACTTTAAAGTAAAAAAACTGTAGATAAACCCGGGTTTATTTGAGTTTATCTACAGTCTGAGCGCTCTTTACTATATGTATGAACGCTTTTTTGCGAAATCAATTCTAAGCATTGGGTCTGTCTTTTTTTGCAGCAGTCATTAAGAACATTGGTTTACGATTTTCATCGTGCATTTCAGGTATAAATCAAACCATTTAAATAGTTTAAATCGTCCGATGATATTTTTTAGAATCGCGATGGTTTTAAAATAAATCAGATGATTAAAACTTAAATTCCTAAGAAAAAGAGCACGAGGGGAATGGATACAATACTAATAATCGTAGTCACAAATGTCGTAAAGGATACTAGATCAGGTTTCGTATCAAATTGTAAGGCTATCATAGTTGTATTTGCAGCAGCAGGCATGGCAGCTTGGATGATTAAAACAGTTTTAATAAGAGAGCTAAGAGGCATAAATGATAAGATTATGGCTGCTAGAATCGGTGATAGAATGATACGTATAAATGTGACAGCCGAAACTAAACGATAATCAACCTTTTTAGCAGAAATAGCCGCTAGCTGCATCCCCAAAACGAGCATCACTGTTGGGATAGACGCTTCAGCGACTAAACTAACACCGTCCATTACTGTTTTAGGAATAGTAATATGGTAAAATTCTAAAGTAATACCTGCTAGTGCTGCGTAAATAAGGGGCATACGCAAGACTTTTTGGATGGATTGCTGTATCGTTGCTTTTTGTGATCCACCTATTGAAGCGAAGAAAATGCCTAAGCTATTCATTAGAAGTGAATGAAGAACCATAATAATAACCGCAATATCAAAACCTGCGGCACCTAATGCAAATAACACTACTGGTGCTCCGTAATTGCCGCTATTCATGAATACGGCTCCGAGAATCATAGCAGAAAATTCTGAGCGTGAAGCCTTAAGTAGAGCAGAGATTCCCCAAGTACAGAGAAACAATACAATTGTTAACGTAATTGCGAAAATCGCTATGTATAAGTAATCTTTTGTCAAAGGTGTTGTATAAAATGTACGAAAAGCGAGAAATGGGGACATTAAGTATAGAGCTGCTGTAGAAATTGATTTAATATCAAAACCTATACATTTTTGACCGATAAAGCCTATAGAAAACACTATTAGAACGGGTAAAATAATAAGAAATAAGGACAAATAATCATCTCCGTTTGAATTAATTAGATATTTCTTATTATTCCACTTTGAAAAATATTGACAATACTATTATAAAAAAAGTTTAATTTTTTCAAAGAAAAACACGTAGTTAGTAAACTACGTGTTGAACTAATGTTATTTCCAATTTGTATTGATAAATTCATCACGACCGGATTTTACACGGTCTTCTTCATAGTGATTGGCACTTTTTTTGTAATAATCCTGATGGTAATCTTCAGCAGGATAGAATACACTTGCTTCACGAATCTCAGTGACAATAGGCTTTTTGAATCGTCCACTTTCAACTAATAGTTGTTTAGAAGCAACAGCTAACTGATGTTGAGACGAATTATGATAGAAGATTGCAGCTTTATAAGACTCACCGCGGTCTTGGAACTGACCTCCGTCATCTGTAGGATCAATTTGTGGCCAAAAAATTTCTAGTAATTTTTCGTATGAAAAGATCAGCGGATCGAATTCAATTTGTACGACTTCTAAATGACCTGATTGACCGGCTTTTACATCTTTATATGTCGGATTTTCTAAATGTCCACCCATATAACCAGAAGTTACTTTATGTATTCCGTCATATTCGACAAATGGTTTAACCATGCACCAAAAACATCCACCAGCAAATGTAGCTTTATTAGTAATTTGTTCCATGTTGTAACCTCCAATAGTATAAAGACGTCATGAATACGTGGCATCTTGTACTTCTTTTAGTTTACAACATTGACTACTAGAAAAACATACCCACTTGAAAGGAGCATACATCATGCAAGAAAATCAACAAACACGAGCGCGTAAAAAAAGACGCAAAGTTCGTAAAGGACGTGTGTTCTTAACTTTGCTACTACTTCTTTTAGTAAGCGTAGGAGTTTATGCATACACTGAATATAAAGCAGGTCTAGAACTTGCAAAAGGGCAAGAACTGAAGAAAGAAAACTTTATTGGTGACGAAGCTTCAGCAAAAAATATAGATAATATTTTACTTTTAGGTGTCGATTCACGCGGTGAGGAAAAATCGCGAACAGATTCTATGATTCTTGTTTCATGGAACAAAGATACAAATGACATTAAGATGGTATCATTCATGCGAGATATTTATGCAGATATTCCTGGCTATCAATCATATAAACTAAATACAGCCTATTATTTAGATGGCGTTCAATTATTGAAAGATACACTTAGCAATATGTTCGATGTAGAGATTAACCACTATGCATTGATTGACTTTAAAAGCTTCGAATCGATGGTAGATATCCTTGCACCAAACGGAGTAGAAGTAGATGTTGATAAAAATATGTCGAAAAACATCGGAGTTAAATTGAAAAAAGGAACACAGCATCTAAATGGTAAAGAATTATTAGGCTTTGCTCGCTTCCGTTCAGATGCACAAGGTGACTTTGGGCGTGTAGATCGTCAACAGAAGACTTTAGAAGCATTGAAAAAAGAAGTCGTATCACCTGAGAATTATAAGAATTTCCCGAAATTATTAGGTGCCTTACAAGGCTATGTTCAAACTGATATGACATCTAAAGACGAATTATCTTTTATGGCATCAATCATAAAAGGTGGAGATCTTAATATTGAAAGGTTGACTATTCCAGTTGAACACGGTTATTCATTTGCTAATTATCCTCATGCTGGATCTGTCATTGAAATCGATCGTACTTTAAATAATAAAGCTTTAGAAGATTTTCTTGATTTCAAGCAGTAATATAGGGGTATAATAATATTATTAGCGCAAAACGAATGCTTCCTGTAAACTAATGATATAGCATTTTTTGTCACCAAAGGGGGGATTGGATGGAACCAGAAAAACCATCATTTTTTGCAACAAGATTTATCCGTTTTTTAGGGGGTAGAAATTTACTTTTTGGTTTAATAACCTTATTGATTTTAGGATGTATTATATTCATCTATGAAAAAGTATCGTTTATTTTCTATCCTATTGTTGTTTTTTTACAAACTGTTGTACTCCCGGTTATTTTAGCCTCGATTGCATACTATCTTTTAAGACCTATTCTGCGTATACTTGAGAAATGGAAAATTCCGCGTGTGTGGGGGATTCTGATTATTTACCTTGGGTTAGCTGGCATAATTACTTTATTAGTTATTCTAGTATTCCCGTTTTTAAAAGGTCAGTTTACAAATTTAATCAATGAATTCCCTCAATACTTTATGGAATTGCTTCATAAAACCCAATCTTTCGTACAAGGGTCGACTTTTAATACTTTTTTAACTAAATATAATTTTGATTTAGATCAAGTAATGTCAAAAATAACTAAAAACTTGAGTGATACAGTAAAAGTTACAGCTGGCAAACTTGGTAGTGGTCTTGCAACAGGAATTACAGGCTTTATTTCTACTTTAACTGGAATTCTTTTAGCAATCGTAACTGTCCCGTTTATCTTATTCTACTTATTAAAAGATGGGGAAAAACTTCCTAAATTTGTATTAAAAATGCTTCCTCCACGTATGAGAACTGACGCGGCTCACCTATTTCATAAAGCTGATCGTCAAATTAGCTCATATATTCAAGGTCAAATTATCGTTGCATTTTGTATAGGTGTCATGATCACAATTGGATTTTTAATCATCGATATGGATTACGCAATCGTACTAGGTTTTTTAGCGATGGTTACAAGCGTTGTGCCTTACTTAGGACCTATTATTGCTATTACACCAGCAGCAATTATCGCCATTGTAACGTCACCAATTATGTTGGTCAAACTGGCGTTTGTATGGACTATAGTGCAATTAGTAGAAGGGAAATTTATCTCTCCACAAGTTATGGGTAAATCACTACATGTACATCCAATTACAATTATTTTTGTTCTTTTAACAGCAGGTTCATTATTCGGTGTACCAGGTGTTGTTTTAGGTATTCCAGGTTACGCTGTTCTCAAAGTATTAGTAACTCACTTGTTCTACTTATATAAGAAACGGTTTAATCGACAAGAACCAGATCCTACTATGGAGTATGAAGTAGAAAACTGGAAGGATGAATAATCGGTAGCAATTGCTACCAATTCAGACTGTAGACAAACTCGAAGAAGTTCGAGTTTATCAACGGTCTTTTTTATTTTTAAAAATATATAAGACCGTTGATTTCCGCTACGGTGGACACTTTCTGCGGGCGAGCGCCAAGCCTCTTCGTCGTTACACGTCTGTAGGGTCTTGGACTGTCCCGCTTTTTCCGCAGTCGCCCCCTTCGCTCCAATCAACGACACTTGTCATAAAAACAAATCTATTGAGGTAATGGAAAATTATGAAGAGAAAAAATAATCCTGAAATAGATCAAATTGAAATGATTACTTTAGATCCTCTAGTACCTCAAGAACATTTTATGAGAAAATTGAGTCTACGATTGACTTCTCCATCTAGTTAAACGGGCTCTTAAATAACCAAGAGATAAAGATCTATGTCTACCGATCTTTTTAAATACGAGAAAATATTACAGGGCTATTAATAATGAAACAATTGGTCATAGTATTAGCCAAAGAATTCAATTTAAAGAATGAGTATTACAATACGTTGATATGTGATTTTATACAATCAAATAGCAGTTCCATTATTATGTATTAATGGAGTTGCTGTTTTTTTATACATGAAACTTGCATTAATTATGAAATATTTCTCAACAAATTTATTTAACTATTTTAATTGTTGCTGTATTAATGATGGAAGCGTATACAATCTGAATAGTTTGAAATTCAAATAAAAATGCAATTGACTTTATATTTATACATTATTATAATGATTTGTAACATACACGTGAGGTGATTTAGTTGAAGGTCGGAATTGTAGGTGCAACAGGTTATGGTGGGTTAGAACTAATGAGATTACTACATAATCACCAAAAAGTTAAAAAAATCAAATTATTCACTTCTTCTGATGAAGGAGAAATTTTTTCGCAAAAATACGGTCACTTAAAAAAACTATATGATCAGCCTTTAGAGAAAATAGATGCAAAAGCATTAGCTCAACTAGATATTGTATTTACTAGCACTCCATCAGGGATTTCAAGTAAGTTACTACCACCTCTATTAAATGGTACAACGAAATTCATAGATTTATCAGGTGATTTCCGACTAAAAAATTTAGAAGATTATGAAAGATGGTATAAAAAAGATGCAGCTCCTAGTGATGCTGTAGAACAAAGTGTATATGGTTTATCTGAATGGAACAAAGAGGAAATTGAAGAAGCAAGTCTTATTGCAAACCCAGGCTGTTATCCGACAGCAGTTTTATTATCGTTATTACCATTAATTAAAGAAAACCTAATTCATGTAAATGGCTTAGTTATTGATGCGAAAAGTGGAATCTCAGGGGCAGGTAATAAGCCTAGTATGATAACTCATTTTAGTGAAACAAATGAAAACACAGCGATCTATAAAATACATGAACATCAGCATATACCTGAAATTGAGCAGGCAATGAAAATGTTCGCAAATAATCATTCACCAATTACATTTACAACAACCTTAGTGCCGATGACAAGGGGGATATTAGCAACAAGTTATGCACAAATCACATCAGGCACAACAGAAGAGCAGCTTTATAACTGTTTAGTTAATCAATATCATAACAATCCATTCGTTCGAATTGTAAAAGAAACAACTAAGTTTGGAACAAATCAAGTTTATGGTTCTAATTTCTGTGATATCCATGTGAAAGTCGATTTAAGAACTGGAAGAGCAACGATTGTTTCTGTCATTGATAATTTAGTCAAAGGGGCAGCTGGGCAAGCCATTCAGAATATGAATATACAGTTTGGTTTTGATGAAACAGCTGGCCTTATGCAAGTACCATTATACATTTAAAAAGGAGCGCTTATATGATAACGACTTTTGAGAGTTTAAAAAGAATTTCAAGTAAAAATATCATTTCACCAAAAGGGTTTTATGCAGCAGGTATACACTGTGGAATCAAACATAAGAAAAAAGATTTAGCGATTTTAGTAAGTGACGTGCCTGCAAATGTAGCTGGTGTGTTTACAACTAACGTTATTAAAGCAGCTCCTCTAGTACTTACAAAGCAGGTAGTGAAAGAATACGGTAAAATGCAAGCACTCATCGTCAATTCTGGTAATGCTAATGCATGTACAGGAACTCAAGGCTATAAAGATGCCGAAACAATGCAGCAATTGACAGCCGAAAAATTAGGGATTGCAAAAGAACTTGTAGGGGTTTCATCAACTGGCGTAATCGGGGAAATCATGAACATGGAGCCGATTGTAAAAGGTATTGCTGCAATTAAGCCAACTGCAACGTTAGAAGGAGCAATTGATTTTGCACAAGCGATTTTAACTACTGATACAGTTACAAAAAATACAGCATATAGTGTAGTTATTGACGATAAAGAAGTTGTCATTGCAGGTGTGGCAAAAGGATCAGGTATGATTGAACCTAATATGGCGACAATGCTTGCTTATGTGACAACGGATGCAGATATAGAACAACAAGCGTTGCAACTACTATTAAAAGAAGTAACAGATGTGACTTTCAATGCGATTACGGTAGATGGAGATACATCTACAAACGATACAGTATTAGTGTTAGCTAATGGATTAGCAGGTAATTCAACGTTAACACCGGCGCATCCAGAATGGGAAACTTTTAAAGCTGCTTTCCATGCTGTATCGCAGGATCTTTCGAAAATGATAGCAAAAGATGGTGAAGGTGCAACGAAATTAATAGAAGTAAAGGTTGAAGGTGCTGTGACTGATGAAGAGGCTCGCAAAATTGCAAAAACAGTTGTAGGTTCTCCATTAGTAAAAACTGCGATCTTTGGTTGTGATGCAAACTGGGGACGTATCATTTGTGCTGTAGGTTACAGTGGCTCAACAGTGGATCCAACAGATGTGAAAATTCAAATTGGCTTTACAACGGTTGTTGAAAAAGGTGAACCAGTACTATTTTCTGAAGAAGATCTTATTGTTTATTTGAAACAAAATGAAGTGAAAATTCTAGTATCTTTAAACCAAGGTGAAGGTTCTGGTACTGCTTGGGGATGTGACCTAACATATGACTACGTGCAAATCAACGCAACATACAGATCTTAAAACGATTGTTATTAAACTAGGCGGTAGTATGCTAGAAGGTTTAACAACAACCTTTTTTGAAAACTTCAAGAAGATGCAACAATCTGGAATAGATATTATTATCGTCCATGGTGGAGGACCTGCCATTAATCAAGCATTAGCCAACGCAAATGTTGAGACTATTACTAAAAATGGTGTTCGAGTAACATCAAGTGAAGCTATTGAAATTGTACAATCGACATTAATTGGCAAAGTAAATCCAGAACTTACGCATCAATTGAATGGTGCCAGTATTAAAGCAATTGGTTTAAGTGGTTACGATGGAAGTTTATTTAACTGTTCATTCTTAGACAAAAAAGAATATGGCTACGTAGGTAATATTGAAGCAGTTAACACGGCACTCCTAAAAACTTTACTATCTGAAAAAATCATACCAGTAGTATCTTGCTTTGGAGTGTCTTCTGATGGAATACCGCTTAATATTAATGGTGATACAGTTGCTAGTAAAGTAGCTTTAGCAATGAATGCTGATAGCCTGTTACTCGTGACGGATGCACCAGGGGTGAAAATTAACGATGAAGTTCAAAACAGTGTAAATCCAGAACAAATTAAAGAGTGGATTTATTCTGGTGATATTTATGATGGTATGATTCCAAAAGTTCAAGCTGCCATCGACTGTTTAAATGCAGGCATACCAACTGTTCAAATCGTTGGTTCACAATTAGTCGGTACAACGGTCCAAAAAAAGGGAGTTATCGCATGAGTGCATTATTTGGGAATTATAGCAGACGTCCAATTCATTTAGTAAAAGGGCAAGGAACGAAAGTGTATGACGAAGTAGGAAAAGAATATTTGGATTTTACGAGCGGCATTGCGGTACTAAGTCTAGGTCACACAAATCCAATTTTAGTAGAGGCAATTAAAGAGCAAAGTGAAAAATTATGGCATGTATCCAATCTATTTGAAAGTCCAGAACAAGAGCAATTAGCAGCAACCCTTGTAAAAGATACGCATCTGACACACGGATTTTTCTGTAATAGTGGGGCTGAAGCGAATGAAGCAGCGATCAAACTAGCTCGTAAGCATAAAGGTAAACATACAATCATAACTTTTGAAAATTCATTCCACGGTAGAACATTCGGTGCGATGTCAGCTACAGGTCAAGCAAAAGTGCAACAAGGCTTTGGTCCTTTAGTCGATAAATTCATCCATGTTCCATTTAACGATGTGCAAGCTCTTGAATCAGTAATGAATGGTGAAGTTGCAGCCATTATGCTAGAAGTTGTCCAAGGAGAAGGTGGCGTAAATGCTGTAACTGCACAATTTGGAGAAGCAATCGCTAAAATTTGTAAAGAACAAGGTATATTACTAATTATAGATGAAGTGCAAACTGGTATCGCTCGTACGGGTACACGTTATGCCTATGAACAAACCGCATTGAAACCAGATATTTTAACACTTGCTAAAGGACTTGGCGGTGGCTTTCCAATTGGTGCGATGCTTGGCACTGCCGAAATGTACGACACTTTCAGCCCAGGTACACATGGCACAACATTTGGTGGAAACCCACTAGCAGTAGCAGTTGCACAAATAGTTCTTAATCATGTGTTTGAAGAATCATTTTTAGGGGAAGTACTTAAAAAATCGGAGTATTTCAAAGTGCGATTAGCAAAAGTGTTAGCAACAGAGAAAATTACTGTAAAAGGAATGGGGTTACTTTTAGGTTTAGACTGCGATCAAGTAGTAGCACCTTTGATTACAAAAGCTGAAGAATCGGGATTGTTACTAGTCGGTGCAGGTGAGGGGGTCATCCGGTTACTACCCCCATTAACTGTTACATATGAAGAAATCGATGATGCCATTGCAATTTTAGCAGACATTTTAAACAATTAATAAGCATGAATTAATGCGTTCAGTGAATCGCAATTCATTACTCAAAACCTCTATAAATAGTGTTCAACAATAAGCGAATGGGTTCACAGACATATTCGCTTTTTGTCGAACACGAACCTTCCGGGTATGTAATTCGTGAAAATTACAAAAGGAGGAATTATCATGTCTAATTTTATACAATTCAAAGGCATACTCACCGAACAACACGAAACACCATCTCATTTCGTCTTAACTTGTAAAAAACAAGAGGACGATTCTATATTCCTTCTAAATCTAACGAAAGAAACGTTACTTTTTCATAGCACTTCATACGAGCCCCTTCTAGTAAGTGAACTGAAGCGATGCCTTTTTATTCATGCTTATGTCTATGAGCTTCAACCCGCTATGCTGATCTTTCCACCACAATACTCGCCAACACTCGTTCTTGTAAATGAAGAAGAATTATTCTTTGGCAACAAAGTTGGTACATACAATGCTGAAACCTCTTTAGTAGAAGCAGATTTACGGCTAAATATTAGTCCAAAAACAGTAATATTGAATAAATTAGAGGAAAGTATAGGAGCCGAAAAGCTTGGTGGACATGATATAGCAGTATTCTTCAAAATAAGCACGCGTAGCTTACCACCTCAAACTACACCGCAAAAGATTATTTTGTTGGATGGGTAATTTATATTGCGAGAATATTCTGTAATATTAACGTTGGGTAATTGAACGTGAGATTTATTGTATAATGGCAATTAAATTGATCTTCCAAATCCTATATCGAGAGAAGAATTTGTGAAGAGACTGATAATATATAGGCTTTGGCTGGTATTCGATAACTCTCATTTATTGAGTTTGATAGCTGACGAATATCCAATAATTTATTATTATGAAGCACGTAGATACCACCAATATACGAACTATAGTTTTTCACTTTTCATAAGGAGTTAATGATAAATGTTTTTTTAAAATTAAACTATTCTTTACTTTTAGGAATAGTATATACACACCAATAATCTTTCTTCATATTCATGAATTAGCTTTACATCCATGTTAATCCTCATTTATATTCGTTTGAATTATTTGAAAAGAACAACTCTTTTTAACATAATATCGTTATATGATATTTTTAACAAACATTATTACAGATTTATATTGTTTGACTATTTTGTTTATTTTTGTGGTATAAATAAAGGTGTGGTAGTTTAGGAGGTTACGTCTATATTCATTACGCGACAAATTCCTAGCGAAATGTTTGCGCATAAGCGACTGATTCAACGACTCCCCGCAGATCATCAGAAAATCGAAGACATCAAACGTCAACTTGAAAATGTAACAGCAGGGTTTAATGGTGAATGTCGAGTAGATCAAATGGTGCAAGAAGTACAGTTTAACAATCACTTTTTTTACTTCCCAAACTTCGAATGTCAACTCTCTCCAACTCGTATTGCCCAAATCGATTCTATCTTGATTACACAAAGCTATATTCTATTAATAGAAATCAAAAATATGCGAGGTACTTTACATTTCAACGAACAACCTTATCAACTTATTCAAGAAATAGATGGGCAATCCATTGCATATCATTGTCCACAAATGCAACTTCTCCGTGCTTCAGATACATTTGAACGCTGGTTAAAAAATGTGGAATTACAGCAAGTACCTATCTATAAAACAATTATTATGCCAAATAGCCGTACAGTTATTAAAACTCCACCTAAAACTGTACCGCTTATCATGTCGAAAGAAGTTGCATTATTTATACAAAAACTTAATGAGCTTCCAGTAGTCATAAACGAAGCTCAATTGGATGAATTGATTCATGCTGTTAAAGTAAATAATAAAGCGTACAAACACAGACCTTTATGTGAAAATTACAACATACCAATTGAGCAAGTAAAAAAGGGAGTCATTTGTCATTGTGGAACGAGTGGCATCCGCATCTCTGAGCGGACATGGTATTGTCCAGATTGCCATACAGCAATTCCTAATAGTATTGAGCAAACTCTACACGATTGGTTTAGTATTTGTGCCGAAGAGATTACAATAAAAAAATGCATGGATTTTCTAGAGTGTAATAGTAGAACGTTAATCTCAAGAGAATTGAACAATTGTAACTATATAGCCTTAGGAAAAACCAAGTCCAGGAGATTTAAGTTAAATAATAAAGAGCCACTTTTCAATAGTTAAAACTCTAGCCCAAAAACTTCGTATTGTATGAAGTTTTGGGTTTTTTGATTTGATAATTAACGAATAGGTTAAAAGAAAGCGCGAATGAGTTAAAAGGAGAGCCGAGTAGGTTAAATGAAATCCCGAGTAGAGCAAATGGAAGCCTGAAAAGAACGAATAGGTTAAAAGAAAGCGCAAATGAGTTAAAAGGAGAGCCGAGTAGGTTAAATGAGCTCCTGAGTAGAGCAAATGGAAGCCGAAAAGAATGAATAGGTTAAAAGAAAGTACAAATGAGTTAAAAATAGAGCCGAGTAGGTTAAATGAAATCCCGAGTAGAGCAAATAGAAGCCGAAAAGAATGAATAGGTTAAAAGAAAGCGCAAATGAGTTAAAAGGAGAGCCGAGTAGGTTAAATGAGATCCCGAATAGAGCAAATAGAAGCTTGAAAAGAACGAATAGGTTAAAAGAAAGCGCGAATGAGTTAAAAGGAGAGCCGAGTAGGTTAAATGAGATCCCGAGTAGAGCAAATAGAAGCTTGAAAAGAACGAATAGGTTAAAAGAAAGCGCAAATGAGTTAAAAGGAGAGCCGAGTAGGTTAAATGAGCTCCCGAATAGAGCAAATAGGAGCCTGAAAAGAAAAAACCACAAGAGAAATCACCCTCTTGCGGTCTAGATCTATTAAGCATGCACTACAGATAATGTAGCAAGTCGTTCAACAGCATCTGCTATTAATTCTTCTTTTTGAACAAGTGCTAAGCGAACATAACCTGCTCCAGCATCTCCAAAGATAATACCTGGTACCATGACAACGCCAGTTTCTTTGATAGCATGGTATACAAAATCGATATCATTCATTTCTTGGTTTGGATATTTTGCCCAGACGAACATGCCGCCTTTTGATGGTGTTACGGTCCAGCCGATTTTAGTCAAACCGTCCATTAAAGTATGGTGGCGTTTTGAAAAAATAGCGCGAAGACGATTAGTAATCTCTTCAGCATTGTCTAAAGCAACAATACCAGCTTCTTGGATTGGCTCAAATGTACCGTAATCTAAATTGGATTTTAGTTCATGGATAATTGAGATCATTTCAGCATTCCCTGCAATGTACGCGATACGTGCACCAGCTAAACTGAAACTTTTAGAAAGCGAGTTAATTTCCATACCGACTTCTTTTGCGCCAGGTATAGCAAGGAAGCTTGATGGACGGTCACCTTCAAAATAGAATTCTGAATAGGCAGCATCATGCAAAATGATGACATTATATTGACGGGCAAATGTAATTGCTTTTGCGAAAAACGCTTCGTCAGGCATTGCAGGAACTGGATTTCCTGGTAAGTTTAGAATCATCAATTTCGCTTTTTCAGCAACCTCTACAGGAATTGCATCGAAATCTGGTAAAAAATTATTTTCTTCTAATAAAGGCATATAGTAAGGAACGGCTTCTGCAAGATGAATACCGGCATCAAAGGCTACATAGGCTGGGTTCGTAGTTAGGACATAGTCACCTTTATTGCAGAAGGCCATTGGTAAATGGACAAGCCCTTCTTGTGAACCCATTGTTTGAATAATTTCAGTACTTGGATCTAAATCTACATTACTACGACGTTTGTAATAACGGGCTACTGCTTCGTAGAATGGTTTCGTACCACTTAATGTATAGCCATATGAGCTGGCTAAGGCACTTCGCTCAGACAATACTTTACGTACTTTTTCATCTGGTGGAAGGTCCGGGCTTCCTAAGCTTAAATCGATTAATTTAACGCCTTCAGCTGCTTTCGCATTGGCCGCCGCTTTCAAATCTCCGAATATTGCTTTTGGAAACATAGCCATTTTTTTTGATTTTTCGATTTTCACGTGCAAGCACTCCTTAGTTGCAAAAGTAATTTTAAGAAATATTTTATCACACTAAAGCTATTATGTAACAGATATAATACAGAAAAAAATATAATTTGTAAAAACATCTCTGAATGTTCAATAATTATATATATTTTTAAATAAAAATATAATAAAAAGAGTGTTTTAAAATAATGGATACAACTAGAAGAAATTAATAATAACAATTATTTTGCTAGAATTTAAAAAAGTATTAATTATTTAGGATATTTTTGCTATACTTTCATAGAACTTAAGAAATGGTCACGAAGAATTATTTGGGTATTTATAACTTCTTTTGTGGCGAGTAGAAAGGGATGAAAGTTTAGCTAAATGGTAAAAACGATAAAGTGGAAAGTTATTAGTACAGTAGTAACATTGTTAGTTATAGGTTTGGCTTTATTAAATGTAGTAAGCACATATACGGTCAACACTAAAATTGAAAAAAGTTTAGTGGATCAAAACAAAGTGCTCGTTGCAGAGATGTCTACGTCTATACAAAATTACTTAAACGTCTATGAAAAAGGTCTGATACAAATGTCATTAGCGCATGAAGTATTGGAATATAAAGATCTGTTAAGTGAACACAATAAGAAAAAGGCGACTATATTAGAAAAGAATTTAGATACACAGTTTCAACAATATATTTCTTTATATGACGCTACAACTTCCGTATATTACGGTTTAGTAAATAAGCATTTAGAAATTTTACCTGAAGCAGATCTAGGCGATGATTTTGATCCTACGACACGCGAATGGTATAAAGGTGCAATTGAAAACCCAGATAAGATTTTCTGGACAGAACCATATACAGACAAAGCAACAAAAGAATCGACAATTTCTGGTGCTAAAGCGGTATTAAAAAATGGTAAAGTTATTGGTGTAGTTGGTATGGATATTTTACTATCTAAGTTAACTTCGGAAATCTCAAAAAAAGAACTAGGTTTTGGTGGATATCCAATTATCATTGCTAAAGATGGTACAGCCATCGTTCATCCAGAAAAGACTGGTAAAAATTTATCTGATTTGGCTTTAGTGAAAAAAATGCAAAATGAAAATGATGAAAAAGGAGTAATTAAGGATGCTTCTGATGACACAGGAAGTGATTTTATAACAGTATATGATACAGTTCCCGGTCTTGAGTGGAAATTAGCTGCTGTCTTTGAAAAGAAAAATATTCAACAGACAGCATACGATATCCGTAATATTATTGGTGCAATTTCTGTTGTGTTACTCATTATTTTGTTCTTTTCTATGGCAACAATAATTGCAAAGATTACGAAGCCAATTACCATTTTGCGTAAATTAATGAATAGAGTAGCAATTGGTGATTTAACAGTAAGAGCTCGTTTCGATGCAAATAATGAAATCGGTCAATTAGCTACTGACTTTAATAAAATGGTTGATAATATGCAACAAATTATACGAGTCGTAAAAGATTCTGCCGCAGAGGTCCAATCAGGTTCACAAAATCTAAGTGGACTTGCTGAAGAAACAAATGCTTCAAGTGAAGAAGTTACAGCAGCGGTTGTTGAGATTGCTGAAGGCGCTTCAAAATCTGTGGAAAATGCAGAACAAGCAAGTGAAAACGCGATTACATTAAGTGAACAAATCAACTCGATCCTACAAAAGTCTAACTTTATGAATAGCATTGCCATAGAAGCTAATACGAGGAATCGAGCAGGACAAGAACAAGTGGATCAATTAAAATCTGCATTTCAGGAGTGGGAGACAAATCTACTTAGTATGTCGAACGTGATTTGTGCTTTAGAAAACAAAATAGACTCTATCGAACATGTCATGCAAACTATAATGGAAGTATCGGATCAAACTAATTTACTAGCGCTAAATGCAAGTATTGAAGCAGCAAGAGCAGGTGAATATGGTAAAGGATTTGCCGTCGTTGCCGAGGAAGTTCGCAAGCTTGCTGAGCAATCAGCAAGAGCAACAATAGAAGTGAAGCAAACAGTTCAACAGCTTCAATTTGAATCGAAGCAAGTAGGAGCTCAAATGCTGGAGACGAAGACGGTGTTCCAAAAGCAAGAAGCTGTTGTTCACGGTACAGACGCTATTTTTGAAACTATTTCATCATTAATGGAGGATATGCAAAAAGCCATCCATGATGTTTCTGAAGAAGTACATCGGGTAAGCTTATACAAAGAGACTGTCGTAGAAGTTATTAAATCAATTGGCGCAACATCGGAAGAAACGGCTGCTGCCTGTGAGGAAGTAAGTGCTTCATCGATAGAACAATTAAATTCAATTGAATCTGTCTCAACGGCATCAGAAAACTTAGCAAACTTAAGTGAGCATTTAGCTAACTCTGTAACTAAGTTCAAAATATAATCTTATACAAAAACCAAATGTCTAGAGCACAGGCATTTGGTTTTTTTGTACTAAAAATAATAAAAAATTTCTGGGAATTATAGAGTTAAACCCAGTTTCACTATGTAAATATTACAAACTTTTAGTGTTTTTATTCCATTAATAGAATAATGTATTGGATTTGAGAAAAATAAACTCCTCAACTAAGATTTCATCATAAAAGAAGAGCAATGTTCATATATTTCGTATAAATAAGTCCACTTAAAATCAAGATTAGAAATGACTTGCCACTATTTTTTGCCTTCTTTGAAATAATTCATTTTAGAAAAAAATGAAACTTGTATTCTAAAATAAGTACTCTAATTAATATATTTGTTATAGGATAAATATGAAGTTAATGGTAAAAAAGGAGGTTTGATATGCAAATAAACGTAATAGATAGACCTAGGTTTTACGCTAAATATGGAAAGAGACTATTAGATTTGATTATTTCTAGTATTCTTTTGCCTATTATTGTGCTTATCATGTTAATAATAGCTATTACATTACTAATTGTATCCGGAAGACCTATTTTCTTTACACAGGAGAGAACAGGGGTAAATCAATCAAACTTTCAAATATGGAAGTTCCGGACGATGAGAATTGATCAAGTTCAGAAGAGTAAAGTTAATGGCTGGAAAGGTGGGGTACCAGAACAGTTTGTTTTTAAGAACTCACAGGATACTCGGATGACTGGAATCGGAAAGCTACTAAGAAAATTGAGCTTAGATGAACTGCCACAAATTATTAATGTAATAAAAGGAGAGATGAGTTTAGTAGGACCAAGACCTGAAGTGCCAGAAATTACAGACTTTTATAATGTAGAACAGGCTAAAAGATTGTATGTTAAACCAGGAATTACAGGATTGGCGCAAATAAATGGACGTTCTAATATACCTCACGGAAGAAAAATATATTATGACATTGATTACGTAGAGAACTGCTCGTTACTTCTTGATATCAAAATATTAATGCGTACTATTCGCGTCGTTCTAACTAGAGAAGGGGCTTATTGAAAAATGCTAATAACCGTATACATAATCGACTCATAAAAGGTTACTTAATACTGCACCAATACCAGCAGTATCAATGATTGAATGTAAACACCGAATTAATCTACAATTTAAAAACCAGAAGATTTCTACAAAGCATTTGTAGTGATTATGAGAGTTCGATAATCTAGCTACCAAACCAATTATTGTTATTAGAAAGATATTGGAAATTTGAAGAACAGTTTCATAAAAGGATGTTAATTAGGGTTATTTCTTACTTGTTTTATCATGATATTCGATGTCAAAAAGATCTAAGAAAGGTGAGTAAATGAAAATTGTTCAAATTATCACGAGATTAGATACAGCTGGTGGAGCACAATCACATGTACTTGCCCTCACAAAACAACTTGTTTTAGATGGACATGATGTAACGATTTTTACTTCAAAAGGGAATCTCATTCATCAGGCTTTAAATGAAGAGAATATAAGCATTATTCAACTTCAATACTTAAAATGGGCAATTCACATTGTAGATGATATTCGTGCATTTCTTGAAATACGTGAAAACTTGCGTCGTATAAATCCAGATATAGTTGCTCTTCATTCATCAAAAGCAGGAGCAGTTGGTAGATTAGCGGCTTTTTCATTAAATATTCCAACTGTTTTTACCGCACACGGCTGGGCTTTTACGGAAGGTGTAAAGCCATTAAAAGGATGGGTTTATCAACAAATTGAAAAGGTACTAGCGTTAAAAACGACAAAAATCATTACTGTTTCTAATTATGATTATTCACTTGCCACAGAAAAAAAGGTCGTGAAAAAAAACAATATGACGACGATTCATAATGGTATCCATAGTAGTAATAGTAGACAAAACCTTTCTCAAAATAGAGTTCCAAAAATCATTATGGTAGCAAGATTTGAGCAACCTAAACGTCAAGATTTATTGATTGAGGTACTATCCACAATGACGGAGAAAGAATGGCAACTAGTATTCATAGGTGATGGAAGTCAGATGGAAGCTGCAAAAGCGTTATCGCTACAACATCATATTGCCGATCGAGTTAAATTTCTAGGATCTAGAGATGATATCGAAGAACAATTACAACAGGCAGATCTTTTTGTACTACTATCAGATTTTGAAGGCTTACCTATATCTATTTTGGAGGCGATGAGGGCTCAGTTACCTATTATTGCTTCGAATGTAGGGGGAGTACCAGAGCTCATCATTGATGATGAAACCGGATATGTGGTAAATCATGATTTAGAATCAATTAAAGGCTGTTTGAATCAACTTCTAGAAAATCATTCCTTACGGTTAAGGCTAGGTTATTTAGCTCATCGCTATTTTGAAGAGAATTTTTCGTTTCACTCTATGTATGACAAGACGGTAAGTCAATATTTACAAGCTCATAATGAAAAGAAAGAGAAAATTGATCTACAAATACTTAATCATCACTAAGCTTGTATAAAAAATTCATAAAAATAATGTCAGATAAGCGGAAAATGTTAATTCTTTAATATAGATAATTTAATAGTAATGTAAATATATCTGGATATTGCATTAGATCTTCAAAAAAATATAGACGAAAATCATACAGTTTCTCGAACATGATTTAAAGGCATATTCATACTCCAAAAACATAATCAATTTCCAGTTCCTTAATGAGACAAGTGTCAAAATGTTTGCAATAAAGGAGGGGATTATCCAAGTAACGTCTCGTTCAAGAAGGAATAAAATTAATAGTAATTCAAAGAAAATAAGAAATGGAGAGAACTATTGAACATTTTAGTAACTGGTGGAGCAGGGTACATAGGCTCACATATTTGTATTGAGTTAATACAAACTGGTCATGAAATTATTATTGTAGATAATTTTTCAAATAGCGATATGGAAGTAATCAATCGTTTAGAAGCCATTACAAAGAAAAAAATAATATTTCTTCCCATAGATATTTGCAACCAAGAAGAATTTGAAAAGGTATTTCAAAATTATTCAATTGATAGTGTCATCCATTTAGCTGGTTCCAAATCAGTTTTAGAATCCCTCAACGACCCAATCAAATACTACCTGCAAAATTTAGTATGCACGATCCAACTAGTCAGTCTGATGAATAAGTACAAAGTACATCAACTAGTTTTCAGTTCATCAGCAACTGTTTATGGCACTCCTGAACAATGTCCAATCCCTGAAACCGCAACTTTAAAAACAGAAAACCCCTACGGTACAACAAAGTTAGCTGTAGAAAAATTCTTATATGAATTTGCACAATCTAATCATTCTTTTTCAATCGTTTTATTACGATATTTTAATCCAATTGGAGCACATGAAAGTGGCATGATAGGAGAAGATCCTTTCACAATTCCAAATAATTTGATGCCATATATTACCCAAGTTGCAACAGGTAAATTACCTTTTTTGGATATTTACGGAAATGATTATTCGACGCTTGATGGAACGGGGATACGTGATTATATTCATGTAGTAGACTTGGCAAAGGGTCATGTAAAGGCATTGGAAAGTTTAAAAGAAAAGTATGGTTGGAGAGTATTTAATCTAGGAACTGGTGAGGGGTATAGCGTTTTACAAGTTGTAAAAACATTCGAATATGTATCAGGTATACCAATACCATATCTAATAAGCGATCGGCGTAAAGGTGATGTTGCAATTAGCTATGCTGATGCTACAAAAGCAAAGCAACAACTGAATTGGGCTGCAGAAAAAACGTTAGAAGATATGTGTCGAGATGCATGGAGATGGCAAAGAAATAATCCAAATGGTTATAAAGTCGGGAATATAAGAGAAGGTCAGTTGGTATACTTAACTGACTTGTAGTTGTTGTATAAAAATAGAATATCGTCTATGCTATATTAAACATACTTAAATAATAGGATTTAAAATATTTACTGCTAAGCCCTATAGGAAATCTATAAGGGCTTATTTCCTATCATTAAATTGGCAGAAATATTTGCTTATCTGACAATTTGATGGTAGGATTAAGGTAAATAAATATTCTTATCAAGAGAAGCCGAGGGATAAGGCCCTGTGAAGCTTCAGCAACCTCTGATTCAATCAGAAAGGTGCTAAGTCCTACAAGACATTTGTCTTGGAAGATAAGAAACGAGCGTATTAAGTTAGCCCTCATTCTTATCCATAGAATGAGGGCTTTTAATATGAGAATACATAACAGACATGAGGGAAAGGAAGAGAAGTCGCTATGCCAATTAATATTCCGAAAAACCTTCCGGCAACGGAATTACTAAAAGAGGAAAAAATCTTCATAATGGAAGAGGAGCGTTCAAAAAGCCAAAATATTCGTCCTTTAAATATATTGATTTTGAATTTAATGCCAGAAAAAGAGAAGACAGAGCTTCAATTGTTACGTCTATTAGGTAATACACCTCTACAAGTAAATGTAACATTTTTAAATACAGCGACGTATGTTTCAAAAAATGTTAGTGAAACGCATTTAGAATCATTTTATACGACTTTTGAACATGTTAAACACCGTCGCTTTGACGGCATGATTATAACGGGTGCACCAATTGAACTAATGGAATTTCAAGATGTTGATTTTTGGGAAGAAATCGTTAGTATTATGGATTGGACAAAAACAAATGTTACATCTGTATTACATATTTGTTGGGGTGCCCAAGCTGCACTTTATCATCACTATGATATTGGTAAATTCCCTCTTGCTAAGAAATGCTCAGGTATTTATGATCATACAATCACAGATCCAACTGTGAAGCTTGTTCGTGGCTTTAATGATATTTTTACTGCACCACATTCACGAAATACTTCTATATCTATCGAAAAAGTTGAATCCCATCCAAAGCTAAAACTACTGTCAGCTTCTGATGATGCTGGAGTATTTATTGTGATGTCAGAAGATGAAAAACACATCATGATTACTGGGCATTTAGAATACGATGCTCATACATTGGCAGATGAATATTCACGTGACGTTGCAAAAGGTTTGGATATAGAGGTTCCAAAAAACTATTTCCCTAATGATGACCCTACAAAGCTGCCAATAAATACTTGGCGTTCCCATACGCATTTATTGTTCTCTAACTGGCTGAACTATTATGTTTATCAGGAAACACCATTTGAGTGGGAATAATAAAATAGATGGGGCTGTCTCAAAAGGGCTAAATCATCCAAAATGAAGTAAATAAAAAACCAAGAATGCTGTTAAATCAACATTCTTGGTTTTTAAAATGGAGCGACAATGAGTCGAAATCGGATTTATTAGATAACCCCATCTTCTTTTGTATGTAAAGACCATTTTCTTTTAAAATCTTAAGGTATGCACTTTCAAAGCATACTTTATGCTATGATAAATGTAATTTATCTCGAAAGGAAGACAATAAATGAACTCACCTTTTACATTTATTCATACAGAACCAAAAAATATGGATTCAACTAAAAAATACCCAGCCATTTTTTTATTACATGGAATGGGAAGTAATGAGCAAGACTTACCTGGCTTAGTAGCAGATTTCGAAGATAATTGTCATATCTTTAGTTTACGTGGTCCTATTACACATAAACCTGGTTATGCCTTCTTTACGATTCAGGACATAGGAGCACCAGAACGTCCAGTATTTGATAAAGTCGCTCATTTTATTCGAGAATTTATAGAAGAAGCATCGTTTATTTATAATATTGATTTAGAAAAAATTGTATTAATGGGCTTTAGCCAAGGAGCAATTTTAGCACAATCATTAGCATTTGTTTTAGGTAACAAATTAACAGCTGTTGTCGCTTTAAGCGGTTATGTTCCTGATTTCGTGAAAAACGAATATCATAAACAATCAGTAGAACATCTGCCGATTTTTATCTCACACGGGGAATATGACTATGTTCTACCACATCAGTGGGGCGTTGAAAGTAAGGAATTCTTTGAGTCACTAGGTGCAGCTGTCACTTTTAAGAGTTATCCAGACGGACACGGTGTTACACCAGCCAATCATTTGGATTTAGTTACTTTCTTAAAAGAACAAATCTCTTAACTAAAAGCCATGAGCGTCGCTCATGGCTTTTTTTATTTCTATAATAATTCACTAGCGTTGCATTAAAATAACTTTAATTTTAAAAATACTCAAAATGTTCAATAATCTTGTTTTGTGCATAAAAAAAGTCCTTTATAATGGAT
>NZ_JBNNTI010000051.1:0-22538 GCF_050278625.1 Viridibacillus sp. NPDC096237
TTTTTTTTTTTTTTTTTTTTTTTTTTTTTTTTTTTTTTTTTTTTTTTTTTTTTTTAAATTTAATTTTTTTTTTTTTTTTTTTTTTTTTTTTTTATTTTTTTTTTAATTTTTTTTTTTTTTTAAAAAAAAAAAAAAAAAAAAACGACTCACATTAGTATTTATTACAATGTGAGTCGTTTAACTATTTTAATAGAAGAAAGTCAAATTATTGTGCATCCAATTTTTGCGCATCATCTTCATCGATTTGCTCTTTTGTAATAGGCTTTTGAATTTTCCCGCCTACTTTTTGCTTCTCTTTTTTCATGTTTTTCTTTTGGATTTCAAAGTACTTATCTACAGCTTTTCGAGCAATGCTGTTATTGATAGCCTCATAATGATCTTGATTGGTGGAAACCCATGGTATTACTACTGCATAAGCAATCTCAGGATTTTCATAAGGCGCAAAGCCGATATGTGTAACAGACAAAGTTTCTGTACCATAAGCACTTTTCTTCGGTCCGTAATAAACTGCTTGAGCCGTACCTGTCTTACCTGCTGCAGTAAATTTCGCATCATTGAAGTACCTAGCCCCTGAACCTTGGCTACCAAAGTATACGCGTCTCATACCTTCTTTGACATGATTAATCTCTACTTTAGAATTGTTAATTGTATTTAATACAGTTGGTGCTAATTCTTTTACAACTGGTCCTAATGTTTTACCATCAACTGATGGTTCACGAATTTCTTTCGCTAAATGAGGTTGTATACGTGTTCCACCATTTGCAATAGTAGATACATATTGTGCTAATTGCATTGGTGTAAATGTATCATACTGACCTATTACTAAGTCGAGTAGTTTACCTGATAGTGTTTCGGTCCCTTTAACACCTTCAACTTCACCCGGTAAATCAATACCCGTTTTTACGCCTAAACCAAATTGAGCATAAGAATTACGAATTGCAGTAAAGTCTTTTTGTTGAACAGCTAAACCTGCTCCTGGCACATAGTTAACTCCTGCAATACGAAAAGCAGTTCTAAACATATAAACATTGGATGATCGTTCAATTGCAGTCAAATCATTTAAAGAAATTGAACCACTTCGATTGAAAATAGATGATTTTATTGTGCCTGCGATATTAATCGGTGTATCGATCATCGGCTCTCCCACTTTGATAGCATTTAGAGAATATCCAGTTAAAAGTGTTGCAGGTTTTACAACTGATCCTGCTTCATAGGCAGATGTAAATGTACCAATGGCATAGTCATTAACAGTCATTTTCCCATTATCATCTGTCTCAAGTTTCTTACCAACCATGGATAAGATTTCACCCGTGTTTGGATCCATCATGACAAGGAATGCACGATCTAATAACGAAGAATTAGCTTTCGATTTTGCATATAATAATTGTTCTTCTACAATCTTATCAAGACTTTCTTGTAATTCACTATCAATCGTAAGCTTTAATTCTTGCCCTGGTGATCCTTCTGATGAAGTTACTGTATCTACGACTTGCCCTTTACCATTTGTAGCATTTTTGACAACGGCCTTTTGACCTTGTAATAGTTCTTCATATTGTTGTTCAATATAACTTTTACCAACTCGATCATTTCGAGAATAACCACGTGCCAAATAATAATCGACCAGATTTTTTGGAATACCTTCTCTAGGTGTCGTCGTTGACCCTAAAATACTTAATGAAGATTTTTTCACACGAGCCCAGTCTGTTGTAGTATTTACACCCGGTAGCTTTGATAAATTCTCTGATACAATAGCAAATTCTTTATTTGTTACATTATCACTTTTAATAATTTGCGGTGATAAATAATAGCCTGTAGCCATTAATCGAAAAATAGCTAACACTTGCAAATCTTTCTTTGTTAATTCTCTTAATTCATCATTAGTAATTCGCTCACGAACTAGTCTATCTAACTTTGCTTGCTTTTCTTTTTGTTCGAGTTCTGAATCGCTATTAATTTCTTTCTGTTCTTTTTCGCTTACTTTTGCATAAGCCTTTTCTTTGTTGAGCGCTATCCAAAAGTCTCTTTTATCTCGATCCGTGATAGGTTTCGTATCCATTTTAATGAGTTTTGCGAGTTTATTTGCAATTTCCAACATGTCTTTTATTGTTGTAGATTGTAGTTTCGTAAAAGTAATCGCATTCTTTGGTTCATTATCAACTAAAACTCGACCATGTCTATCATATATACGACCACGAGGAACGCTAGAATTAACCGTTACTTCGTCAGTTCGCGCTAGTTCTCGCACATAATCTTCACCTTTAACGATTTGCATATAACCTAACCTCAAAATTAGAAGAGAAAACAAAAGGAAAATTGAAAAGAAAAGTATATTCATTCGAAACGAAAGATTTGCACGCTGTTTTGCTTTAACACTAGCTGCACGTTTCTTTTTAGATGTATTTTTTTGGCGCATGCAATGTCCCCTTTCCGCTTAATTCACAATTAGTAGTATATCATTTTCAACGCAAAAACACACCGTCGTCATGTTGAAAATAGTCTAATTGCTTATAATTTTACATGAAATTAATGGAGTGCTCTATTGTTTTTTTGAAAAGATAATAAAAGTACAAAATACAAACTTTCTAGATTACCCTATGTATTCTTTTACCATAAAAAAGCACGTACCTTTTTGACGTTAAAGGTACGTGCTTTGTTGCATTTATATTAGATTATTTTGCAGCTGTGAAACGTTCTGCAACTTTATCCCAGTTTACTACATTCCAGAAAGCGCCGATGTAGTCAGGACGACGATTTTGGTAGTTTAAGTAGTAAGCGTGTTCCCAAACATCAAGACCTAATAATGGCGTTTTGCCTTCCATGATTGGTGAATCTTGGTTTGGAGTTGAAGAGATTTCTAATTCGCCATTAGCAACCGATAACCAAGCCCAGCCTGAACCGAAGCGAGTTTTAGCAGCATTATCGAACTGTTCTTTGAAAGCATCAAAGCTACCGAATTTAGCGTCAATTGCAGCTGCTAATTCGCCAGTTGGTACTCCACCTGCATTTGCATCCAAAGATTCCCATAATAATGAGTGATTAGAGTGACCTCCACCGTGGTTACGTACAGCTGGACGAATTGCTTCAGGAACAGCATCTAAATTAGCAATAATTTCTTCAATTGATTTCCCTTCAAATTCTGATTTGCCTTCTAGAGCAGCGTTTATGCCTTGAACATAAGTATTATGATGTTTAGTATGGTGAATTTCCATTGTTGTTGCGTCGATATGTGGTTCTAGTGCATCATATGCATAAGGTAATTTTGGTAATTCAAAAGCCATGATTAAATTTCCTCCTCAGGATTAATAAGTATTAATTACATTCTTAGATTATCAAAATACAGGCTTGCGTTCAAACATTATTCACTAAAACGCTCGATTTCAGCCTTTTGACTGAAAGTCTATTAATTTATCATACAATTTATATCACGATAACAAATATTATAATCATGATTATCTGGATGATTCCCTTCGTAATAATAGAAGTTAAGAATCCAACGAGTGAACCTATCCCAGTTAGTATCGCCTGCTTCAAACTACTTCTATTAACGATTAACTCGGCTAAAATAGCTCCTAAAAAAGGGCCGATTAGTATTCCCGCAATAGGAATGACAAATGGACCGATTAATAAACCAATCGTGCTCCCCCACATGCCAGCATTTGAGCCACCAAATTTTTTTACTCCAAAAGCATTTGCTAATGTATCTGCTCCAAATAATAATGCAACAAACAGAATTTGAATTACCCAGAACCACCAAGGTAAATCTCCAAAGCTATAAAATACTCCATATAAGATAAAGCCTAATAATATAAAGAGTACCGACGGAATAATCGGATATACAAGTCCTGCAAAAGCAATAATAAAACTTAAAATAATGAGTATCCAAGCGATTATATCCATAGAACCCTCCCTTAATGTTTTTGTAAAATAGCTTCTGCTATATTGACAGCGTGATCTCCTATACGTTCTAAGTTACCTACGATATCTGTAAAGACGATACCTGAATGTGCCGAACATTGCCCGAGATTTAATCGATGAATATGTTTTTTTCTAAAAGTTCGCTCCATTTGATCAATGAGCTCTTCTTTTTTTGTCACCTCAATTGCCAATCCATGATCGGTTGTATCCAAGGCCAGTATTGCCATTCGAACCGTTTCAATTGTTAATGAGAACATTTCTATTAAATCGTTTATAGCAGGTTCACTCAACTGTACCCCGTTCACAGTTTTATAGTCAATTAATTCTACGATATTCTCAAAATGATCCCCAATACGTTCAATATCACGGACATTTTCTAGTAAAATATGATGTCTAGTAGAATCTGTATCTGACAGTGGTTGTACAGAAACTTTCACTAAATAATCAGTGATTTTCTGATCTAGACTATTGATTGCTTCTTCATACCGTAAAACGGTTGAAGCATGTTTTTTATCATTTGTTTTCAAATATTCAAATGTCTCTTCTAACCCTCTAATACTATATTCACCCATACGTAAAATTTCTTCTTTTGCTTGTCCTATAGCGATGGCGGGTGATGCTTCAATAAAATGTGGATCTAAACTTCTTGGTTTATATTCAATAGTAGAATCTTCACCAGGTATGAGTTTCGTTACAACATATGCCCAAACACCGATTAACGGCAATTGTATCACTGTATTCACTACATTAAATGTACCATGTGCAAATGCAATCTGCATTTTTGGTTCTAATCCTGCAACGCCTGCTAGCCATTCAATATATAGGGTAAATTGAGGTAATATCAAGAGGAAAATAATCGTTCCGATGACATTAAATAATACATGCATAGCTGCAGCTCGTCGAGCGGCTACTGATGAACCAATAGATGCTAATACAGCCGTTATTGTCGTTCCTATATTATCACCAAACAAAATTGGTAACGCCCCATGAAGAGGCATTAATCCTTCCCCATACAATCCTTGTAGAATACCGACAGTAGCACTAGAACTCTGTATGAATATAGTTATCAATGCTCCTAGAGTAACCCCTAGTAAAGAATGCTCACTAAGACTTAATGCCATATCGATAAATGATGGTAGCTCTTGTAAAGGCTTCATCCCTTTACTCATTAGTTCCAGTCCTACAAATAATCCTCCAAGGCCAAAGACAATTTGTCCAACATTTTGTATGCTATTTTTCTTAAAGAAAAATAATAGAAATGCACCAATCGCTAAAACTGGATATGCAAATTGACCAATATCAAAGCCAATGATAAATGCCGTAAAAGTCGTTCCTATATTGGCCCCCATTATGACCCCAATCGCTTGACGTAATGTCATAAAGCCAGCACTTACAAGTCCTACAATAATGACCGTGGTACCCGAGCTCGATTGAATAAGTACAGTTACTAAAATACCGACTAATACACCCATCATTGGATTTGTTGTATAGCGATCTAATATATCTCGAAGGCGATCTCCTGCTAATTTTTGTAAGCCATCACCCATGTATTTAATAGAAAATAAAAATAGTCCTAATCCTCCAAAGAACTGGAAAAGCATATCTTGCCAATTCAGACTCACCTGCTGTCAACTCCCTGCGCTTCTATTAAGCTATGTGCTTTATTATGAAGAAAACGTAATCAAATTGTAAGTTATTCTCGAAAAAATTTACAATCGTTTAATATTTTTACTTTTAATATAGTGGAATTGTTCACAATGACGACAATTACTAAGTATTATGAACTCATGGTAATATAACATAGAAGGAGAATATCATATTATGAAAATTAAACATTATCAATTATTTCTAGACAGTATATTACACCCCAAAAAACTCGCAGCATACCGAATGCTACCAATTGGTAAATTGATTCAATACGTTTTTATATTAATCACTTTTATCACCGCAATTTCTTTTATCCAGTTCTTAACGGGTGTTGGCTCAAGCGTAGACACTTCACAGCTTGAAGGACTAAAAGAGTACTTGGAGGATATTAAATGGTTAATCTATCCGTTTGCTTTCATCTTTCTATTCACCATGGCTACGTTTTTAACTTTTGTACGAATAAGTATTTATGGATTTATAGGCTCTTTATTGTTGAAAATGATGGGACATCGTGGTGAATACCGCCATATTTGGCGTACAACTGCTCTTGCTACAACTCTATCTACTATTCTATCCAGTTTACTATCTTTTACTTCATTAAACGGGATGCTAATGACAATTGTTTCTATGGTGATGACAGTAGCTTATATTGCAAGTGCCATTACGAAATACCCGAAAATAAAAAAATAATAGAATTGCTACGAATGAATCTCTCTCTTGTTCATATATTGAACGAAGGGGGAGATTTTTTTGAAGATATTCTTTTCTGCACTTGGTATTCTATTTATTGCTTTTATCCTGAAAATTGATCTTCTAGAGGGTACAATCCCGCTAGCAGCTTTTTATAAAGAGTCAGTTGTTGAAGAAACTTGTGTTGACGTACCTGATATTCAAACAATCACCGTTCGTACAATACCAGGTGATAACCTACAATCATTATTTGCTCTCTACCCATCTGAAGATTCAATGAGCTTCCCAGAACGCCTGGAGCTTTTTTATGAACTGAATCCACATTTACTAAAACAGTCCTTTAAACCTGGTGAGTTGATTCAATTACCTTTCAGTACAAAAAATGCTCACTCATGTACAAATTAAACAATTAATGTTTCTTCCTTGTCATTTTCTTTAGAACACTGCTAAAATAGTGTACAGTGAAGGCTCTATTTTTGAGCCTATGAAGGAGAGAGTTTTCATGAATGAAATCGTTCACCGTACTAACACGCGTAAAGTTCGCGTAGGTGACTTAACAATTGGCGGAAGCAATGAAGTAATTATACAAAGTATGACAACAACTAAAACACATGATGTGGAAGCAACTGTGGCAGAAATTCTTCGTTTAGAAGAGGCTGGCTGTCAAATCGTGCGTGTTGCTTGCCCAGATGAGCGAGCAGCTGATGCATTAGCTGAAATCAAAAAACGTATCCATATCCCACTAGTAGCGGATATTCACTTTGACTACAAATTAGCCTTAAAAGCAATCGACGCCGGGGTTGATAAAATTCGTATTAATCCTGGTAACATCGGTCGTAAAGAAAAAGTAGAAGCTGTTGTAAATGCGGCTAAAGCAAAAGGTGTACCAATTCGCATCGGTGTAAACGCTGGATCATTAGAACGTAAAATTCTTGAAAAATATGGCTACCCTACTGCAGATGGTATGGTTGAAAGTGCCTTACACCATATTAAAATCTTAGAAGACTTAGATTTCCATGATATTATCGTATCTATGAAAGCCTCTGATGTAAACCTAGCAATTGAAGCGTATGAAAAAGCCTCTTGTGCATTTGACTACCCACTTCACTTAGGAATTACTGAATCAGGTACATTATTCTCAGGTACGATTAAATCTGCTGCTGGTTTAGGTGCAATATTAAGTATGGGTATCGGAAATACTTTGCGTATTTCATTAAGTGCCGATCCTGTTGAAGAAATAAAAGTAGCACGTGAACTATTAAAAACATTCGGTTTAGCTTCTGACATTCCGACACTTATTTCATGCCCAACTTGTGGTCGTATTGAAATTGACTTAATTTCAATTGCTAATGAAGTAGAAGAATATCTTCAAACAATTAAAGCACCACTTAAAGTTTCTGTACTAGGATGCGCAGTAAATGGCCCGGGTGAAGCTCGTGAAGCTGACATTGGTATCGCTGGTGCTCGCGGAGAAGGTTTACTATTTATGAAAGGTAAAACCGTTCGTAAAGTACCTGAAGAAACAATGGTTGAAGAGCTGAAAATCGAAATTGATAAATTAGCAGAAGAATATTATAAAAAAAGAGATGCTGAAAAAGCTGGAAATACAAAAGCATAGTATACAGGGGGCAATAAAATGAAGAAAAACTACCGTTTTGGCATCGATATTGACGGTACCGTAACGAGTCCAGAATCACTTCTACCTCATATCAATAAAGCTTTTAACGTCAATTTAGCTTTAACTGATATAACGCAATATGACTTAACTGCTGCGTTCCCTGTTGATAGTGTTGAGTTTTTTAAGTGGTTTAGAAAAAATGAACCTGAAATTTATATGGCTTCACCTATTCAACAAGATGCACAAGCGATTTTAACTGCTTGGCAAAAAGATGTTGAGCTTTATTACATTACAGCTCGTGAAGACAATTCAACAGATGTCACATATGAATGGTTTAAACAATTCAATGTACCATTTGATAAAATTGACATCGTTGGGCCAGCCAATAAAGCGATTAAAGCCCGTGAATACGATGTACATGCCTTTTTCGAAGACAAGCATTCAAATGCCGTACAACTTCACGAGGAATTAGACATCCCAGTACTATTATTCGATGCACCTTATAATCGCGAACCCATTCCAAATGGCGTGATTCGTGTAAGTAATTGGCAAGAAGCTAATCACTGGATCAAAAAAGAATTCGGTATTTAAGGAAAAAGCTAGTACGTAAATTACGTACTAATTACAGTTATATCGACAAAAGGCATTCAGAATGCTCACATCCTGAATGTCTTTTGTTTTTAAATACTTTGGTTATTTAAGATCCTCTTTTATAGATAAAATACTCTTTGAGCGTAAACTTGTATTCTATTTTGAACTTCGCCAAGTACAATTGGCGAAGTTCTTTATTGAAACAAAAAAAGCTAGTGCGCAATTTACGTACTAGCTTCAGACTGTAGACAAACTCGAAAAAATTCAAGTTTGTCTACAGTCTTTTTTCTTTTAAAAATAGATAGATAAGACCGTTGATCTCCGCTACGGTGGATGCTTTCCGCGGGCGGGCGCCAAGTCGCTTCGTCGCTGCGCTCCTGCAGGGTCTTGGGCTGTCCCACTTTTCCCGCAGGAGTCACCACCGTAGCGGAGATCAACTACACATGTAATATAAACAAATCTCTTGATACGAAGGAGAATAATGTCAATAAAAAACTCTGAAAGAGATCAAATTGAAATGACTGCTTGGGATCCACTAGTATCTCAAGAACATCTTATGGGAATAAGGACAACCTTAATAGGTCTTAAAAAAAACTCCATGCAGGTGATGCTTACTTTGCTGCTGTGAACTTATTTTAAAATTCAATGCCTAATAGTTCTTTCACTTCTTTATAGAGAGCAGTATTTTTCTTTGCTGATATATAAGTCATTTCTTTTTTTACAGGATCTTGGAAAAACACAGTACCATCTTTTAATACATATAATTTATACGTTTTACCAGTAACATCTGCTGACTTAGAAAGTGCAATAATATAGTTCCCTTGGTTATGAAGTTCTTTTACATTTGCGGTATCCTTATCCGATTTCGGCTTGATTACTTCCATTAGATTCACTTTTTGTATAAATGATTGGATTATCTCCTTGTCTGTAATTGTCTTTCTAGTAGTATCCGTACCAACGCCCTCTTCATTTACACCTTGTACATATAGTGACTGATAATCCTCGGTATCTGGAATTTTTATTTCCTTCGTTTTACTCATCTTATCATCTTTTCCACAAGCACTTACAATCATTAACGTCATCAATATCATTAAGACTATCTTCCATGTCTTCAAGTATTTTTCCTCCTCTAGTTGCACCAATATTTCACATATTGCCATTATTATACTACGGAAAAATAGCACTGTCATAAAGTCGCAGAATTTGTAACAAGATTGGCAAACGTTTCTCCGGTTAATGTTTTTTGAATTTATAGAACACATTAAATACTTAAAATTCTTTTAATAGAAATTTCTTGGAAATTTTTTATTTAGTAACCGTTCTAAATTATACATATTAAGGAAAATAGGTGGGAATTATTAACTTTCAAATGGATCGACAATTAAATTTATATTTATTTATGCTCGCATTTATTAGTTGTTTATTTATCTATTCAAGTAATGCTAATTCTGGGCAATATAGCGGTTCTTTTATAGTTAAACAAATTGTCTTCTTTTGCATAGGCTTTGCCATCATGTACATAATTGCAAGGTTAGATTTTGACAATTAAAGAAAATTTCCTGGTATTTTTATACGCTGATTGTACTTTTATTAATAGCGCTAATTTTCGCACCTGAAAGTATGTTTTCTACTATTGCAGAGGAAACGGGATTTATCGGCGAATCCATTGTAATTGCCTTATTCTTTTTATTAATCTATCGCATGGTTTTTCATGCTTTACACTAAAAAATAATATACCTTCCTATTAGCTTCCGGCATCATCGGCTTATTCACGTTTCAAATATTTCAAAATATCGGCATGACAATTGGCTTGTTGCCTGTAACAGGTGTTACATTACCATTCCTTAGTTATGGTGGTAGTTCGTATTATCTAATATGATGCTGCTCGGTCTAATTCATGTTATAAAAAATTCGTATAACGGTTATTTGTTCCAAAATACAAATGAAGTGGATGTGCAATTTGATGCAAAATTCCCCCGACAACAGGATACTCGTACTATTTAGTTTAGTAAGTTTCTTTTTATTAATACTAATTGTTCGCTTAGCATATATAATGATTTTCTAACAGATAAGAGCATTTACAGTAACTATTTCCCGGAAAATAAAAAAAGCATTTCCACTGAGATATTTATCTCTTTGGAAATGCTTTTTGTTATTCTATTTTTTCTTATTAACCATTAGATAAGACACGTTTAGCATCTTCTCGAATAGCTTCTAGACGTTTTTTATCTTCTACACGTTGTACTGCCTGTTCTTGTTTTACTGTTTTATATTCGTCAATACCTGTAACAATGGTATCCCACATATTCTCAATCGTTTCCATTTTAATGCTTGAGCTACCAGAGCGGCGGGCGATATCTACACTTTGTTGCATGATGTCACTTGTTACATCTTGAAGCATTTGGTTAGCACGATCTTCAAACGCATTTAAAGAGTCCGCATGTAGCTTTTGGCGTCGTGCATTGACGGCATTTATAATACCCATTTTGAAGACTGGGATCGTTGTTACAAACGCACTGTTAATTTTGGCTACCAAGTCATTATTACCGCGTTGCATTGTTTTGATTTGTGGTGCAGCAATCACCGCAACCATACGTGCTTTTTCAAGGTCATCTACTTTGCGTTCTAGTAATTCCTGTACTGTTCTTAAGTTTTCAAGCTCAATACGCGCCATTTGGTTTCCACCACTTACACGCGCTTCACATTCAGGGATTAACAATGTCTTCACTTCGTCTAGCTTCATTTCTGCTGCGACAATATACTTCTCTAATTCGAAGTAATATTCAATATCCTCTTGATATAACCCTTCTAAATCACGGTTATTACTTTTCAATTCTTCTTCAATAATCATAAACTGTGCATGGATTTTCTCAATTTCTTTACCAAGGGTATTGTATTTATTAAAAAGAGCTTCTACCTTTTGCTTAGCACGTTTGAAAATTTTATCCAACATGCCAGGCTCTTTTGTTAGTTCATTTTTGTCAAATTTATTCATTAACTTTTCTAATTGGTTTAACAGCTCACTTGATTGATCTAATTTAGATACTGTCATTGTATCTAGAATTCGGTCAGAGAAACGTGACAGTTTGATTGCTGGCTCTTTACCTAATGATAGTAAATCGATTTGATTTCTAATGTCTATCATTTTCACGATTTTTTGGACTTCAGGTTCCTGGCGTAATTGCAATTTCATTTCATTTGCTGTTTGTTCGTTTAATCCATCTTTTTCAATGGCAACTAAATCTGACATCTGGACACTCCCTACTCATAAGCTATAAAAACTTATGGATGAATTTTTTTATAATTGAATTTGGTTTTACTTTCGGCTCTTGGTATGGTTGGTCAAAAACCATATGTTCGAGTAAGTGAACGTCAAATATATCTTTTTCCATATACAATTCCATATCTAATTTACCGGTCGGGTTGTATAGAATGATATCTACACCAAATCTGTTTAAAAAGACTAGTAATGCTGCATCTTCACGGGATAGTTCCCCATCCATTTGAGAATGGTATAAAACGAGTCGGGGAATTTCCTGTGAATAATCAAAGTTCTGTAATAAACGTAACAACTCAACAGGAATCATCGTTGCTGTTTTAAACATAAAGAGCTGTAGATCGATCGCTTTCTCATGTCCAAGAGGCGTGAGTGAAGGGTTTTCACAGCAATCTTTGATAGTATGTGCAATGGCCTGCTGAATGGATTCCTGCAATTGACCATATTGCCACCAGTCGCTTGTTATCATTTTAGCTGGTGATAATTCATTATTCTCTAAACAATGATTAAAGTGGAATTGGAAATTGGCTTTACTACTTTTCATATACGGGAATGCTTTTACAAATTGGCTATTCGATCCTTGTGTAAGCTTGTGCATATTCTCCCAATATTCTTCACGATTCGCTGAAATACCAGCAATCTTCGCAAAAATAACCGGAATATATATCTGCTCTCCTACAACTTTGAACTCTGGTCTCACCATCGCTTTTTCATTGCCATAGATGAAAATATCATCATATGTTGTCCGCAATGTAATGGAACGTGGTAAGTGTTCTTTGAACTGCCAAGGCTTGTATACACCCGATTGTTGGTCATGCATTAATTTGTCAAAATGTTTGCTAGAGCGATAACCAACAGTCGCTTGTCGCTCCCGTAGTTTATCTGGAAAAGGTTGTAATGTTGTCGTCGTTGCATAACGATAAACAACAGACAGCTGCTCCTTAGTATCTAATGTAAAAAACTCATCTGTCCCAGTAGGAGAAAAAATTAACACATCACATCCAAGTTCCATTAACAATAACAAAAAGTAGCGCTGGCTAATGGTCGACTCCCCGTACCAAACTACTTTAGGGAATTCATCACCGATATCTATTGTCTGTGACCATGTTGCCCAATGGTTTTTAAGCCATTTGATCATATCAATTAAGAAGCGTCTAAATTCGTTTGATAGTAAACCCGCTACTTGCTGTTCTTTAAATAATTCGATGATGTTAATCATCGTGAGCTGTAAATGCTTGTTTATGAAAGCATTAGGATGTTGTGGGATTAATTGATGTCCATACATCATGGCAACCAAACGATTAATAGACAATCCTTTAGGCGTCTCTTGATGTACTTTTAAGATAGATTGCACAGCTTGAAAGTCCTTTGGATCGATATATTTATCTAATTCTTCGCTTAACACATGTACTGATTCATTTTTCCCCATATCATATAGAGCGTTATAATAATCATCTTCCTCTACAGGAACACCTAATACACGTACAGCAATCCGGCTAAAACTGAACTTAGCATCATCCAATTCATAAAGCGCTCTATCTTTGTTAGACGCTAAAAACTGCGCTTGCCAATCTGTTGTATCCTTATGTAATATAGGCTCAATTTGCATATTACGCATACAAACTCCTCCTTCCTTAAAGAGTGTGTTTGAACTTATAGTATTTCATTTTCTCTTATAGTGTAACACGATTTACATGGTCTAGAACATCTTGTAGTAGCTCTTCCGTGAAGGCTGTACCATTTTCGTTTGAATAGTGAGTTTGTGTTAGTATTTCCGGCTCTTTATCCTTCATATCGCCGTGTAGCGGTGTGTACGAGCGGTCTGCCATTGCTAGCATATTATAGTCCAATATAGAATCGCCAGCCGCAAAATGAAAATCGAAGCTGTATTTATTCTTGATATACGAAACAGCTGCTTCTTTTGTTAGGACATTAGGTATCATATAAAGTTTTTTCTTTTGCAATAACAAATGCCAGCCAAATTCATGTAATTCTTCTTTTAGTTGCTGTAAAGCATCCTCTTGAACGTTCTCTAGATGAACATGATTAACATAAAATAAATCATCTACATAAAACGATTGATCCATCCAATTTGAATATTTTATATCTTTCATGATATTCAACATTTGTTCATCTGGAATCGAAGAATCTTCAATAGATTGTCGCAACTGCTTTGCCCAAACTGTATCTGGCTTGCCGCTTTCTAATATAGTGCCCCCATTACTCGTAACCGCAACAACAGGATGTAAATTTTGTATGAAATGAATCCGTTCATATTGATGTCGTGCACGAGTGGTAACCGGAACAAATATGGTCTTCTTTTTCACTTCTTTTAATAACTCAATCGTATTATCACACATCCAACTAGTCTCTACATCGCCTTTATGTTCAACTGCTGTTTTTGGTGCGTTCGTGGGATAAAGTGACATCATATGATTTGAATAGATGAGTGTGCGATCTAAATCAGATGTAAATAATATCTTCATATTAACTCCTCTATACTTTTTTAATGAGTCCACAACAAGAATAGGACATATTAGGGTATTCTTCAATTGGAATGTTTTTGTCTTTTGCTAATAATAAGACATGTTCCAATTCATCAATACATGCAGGGTTTATCAGAATTTTCCATGGCACACGTCTTAATAATACTCGAGTTGTTTCCCCGATTCCAGGTTTTACGAGATTGGCGTCAGGTATTTCCATTTCTTTTTGAATAGCTTCAACAGCTTTTATCCCTAGCCATGTTGGAGTTGTATCTTCTAAGAGACGCTTAACCAAAACACCCCGCATCTCCTTAGCTATATCCTGAAAATAATTCGAGATTTTATCAACATATAAATTTGATACATCGTCGTCTCGCAACTCTTTGTAAAATTTTGCTCCGTGAAAATCCCCTTTTGTTAAAAGAATTTCATTAAATATAGTACGACTTACAAGGCCTGAAACCGTGGAATTTAAACAAGCAGATGGAATTAAAAAGTCCTCTCTTGTCCCGTATAACGAAGAACAATGACCTGGATCTGCTAAAACCGCTAAATCACTATCAATTTGTGTACCGTAATTTTCGTTATATTTTACACATGATTGCTCTAGCTGTTTTGTTATTGCTCCTTTTCCAGTCCAGCCGTCGATAAATTGAATATTAGCATCAGGATGTTTTCCGAAAATGTAACTAATGGCTGTCTCATCAAAACCTTTACCACGTATGATTGAAATCGAATAATGCGGGATGTCCACACTATAATGTTCTTTTAAGTAACGCTTAATTAATACGCCGATAGGAGTACCCGCTCTCGCTAAACTGACAAGTACTAAATTCTTAAGGCTTTTTTGCATATTAATTTGCTCTGCTACAACGCCTACTGCAATAGCAATACGCTTTGCATATACTGTTAAGGTTTTATGAAATAAGGTTAAATATTCTTCAGAAGGCTGATATTCAATGGGTAGCATTTCTGAATAGTGTGTGCCCGATTGAATTAGGCGTTCACGCTCCTCATTGCTCATTTCAAGAGATTGCATACTTAAATCTCGTAACAAAAAGACGCAGTCATCCGGTTGATAGCTTCCCATTGGATCTGGTTCATATTGCATTTTACTCATTCATTTTCCTCCCCATAATTCAGCACGAGGATATATATTTGCTCAATATTCACAGTCTCCAGTTGCTCAATAAGCTCTGTTAAAGCGGCTTTATTTGCTATTCTTTCTATCACAAGAAAAAGTTCAGTGTATGGGTGGGTATTTAAATTATATAAGAAGTTCACAACTCCATTATTCTCTGGACTATCAAATGCCCATTTCTGCGAAATAGTATAACCATCTTCTAAAGAAGGATATATTGGGCTACGTGTCGTTGATTGGAAATAGACATCTGATCCCATAAATGATGCTATCCGCATTGGGAGATACATAAATTCTCCGGTCCCTACTACAAGAGCTGGACCTGTTGTACGTAATGTAGTGAGTTGTTCTGCCATTTGCAGTAGTTGTCCATCAAGCTCATGATGCATTTCAGCAGTTAAGCCAAATCGACCCGTACCTTGTAAATAGGATGCATTATTCACTTTTTGTTGCTCGTCTGTTGATGTATATTGGAGGACATTATTTGATTTAGCATCTAATACTTGAATACACGCATTATTTTGTGATACATTCTCCAACTTTTGTTCCACTAGTTCCGGTACACCGTGCAGTTCAAAGTAACCTTGTACAATGGATATAAAGTGAATAGTAATACCCCACACTTGCTCAAACTGTTTAAAAGCGGCTTGTTTCTCTTGTGGACGCCAATCTAGAATAGACATAATCGTGTAATGCTTAATATGTGGAAAGCGCTCATTTAACGTCTTAATAATATTAATCACTGTATTACCTGTCGTAATTTCATCATCCACTAAAACAATACGTTGTGCTTCCTCAAAAACGGCTTTATTTGTTGAATAAACACGGTGACTTGACGCATGCGAGTGTTCCTCTTCAAAGCAAACAATCGGCTCAAGTTCATTGATCAATTCTCGCGTTGTATGAACATAAGTGGCATTTGAATCAAAGTTACGGAAAACGGCATGTCCTAAAGCAGTTGCAGTCTCAGCAAAGCCTATAAAAAGTGTCTGATGTTGTAAGTTTACGGGCTGTTTTGTCACTTGCGCATACGTTTCTTGTAAATTTACTTCACGCCGTAATGCACGAACTACTAGATTTTCTAGTTCATTCATTTCACCGTAAGTCTCTTTCATATAACGCATACTTAATAAAGTACCTACTAATAACGGCATTTGTGGCTCAATTGCCAAATGCTTTCCGAGTACTTTGCTAACAAAAAGAAATCCTCTCTTTTTATTAATACGCGTCGCCATTTGAAATAAATCCTCTATGTTAAATTGATATGGATTGTCATTTATTGTTACGGTAATTTCATAATTACCTAAAATCGGTAATCGTTGCTCATATTGATTCTTTATCAATTCATTCACCATCCATATTTAATAAAAACGTTGCAAAATCAGCTGATTCATTTAAAACACCAAAAAATTTTGCTCGCATAAGAATTTGTTCTGCCCAAAAGCTATGTGGTTTCATCTCGTTCATCTTATTTGCATATTGACTCTTCAATACACCTTTAGAACCATCATTATGCTGCTTAATGCTAAGTGCATCCATATACTCTTCATGCGTCACAGCATAAAGCGCATGGACATAACGAATATGTGAGGGGTGGATAATCGTCTTTCCTACTATGCCATTTTGTTTATCTAACAATACCTCTTTTACTAAACCATCTATATATTTATCTAGAATTGCCTGACGTTCATTAACGGCTCCATTTTTGATAAACGGGGTTTGTCTTAACGTTGGTTTTAACACACGCTCGTGACTAAAGTATTCCCATACAGGGCCTGAGATTACATAAGCATTCGGTTGTCTCTTAAACACATTGATGATGTCAGCCATACAATCTCTTATTATAGAAACATCATATATCGTCGAGTCTGCACTACGACGAATACCATATATACCGCAGAAATCAGTTGCGCCAATACGGACATTTAAAACAAGTTCACGATACTGATCTAGTAAATGTTTTATTGCCAAAAGTTTTTCTAAGCGTAGCTCTTTGTATATAATATCTGGTGTTTCTAAAATTGGCATACCATAGATTTTTAGATTAAATTGTTGTTTCGCTTTTGCTAATAAAGAAAAAAATTCATGTCCTACTTCGGCAGTAAATTTCGGAAATACATATCCCGTTAACACCACTTGCTTACGGCCCATTGCTTGCATTAAACGATGTAATTGTTCAGGATCTCTAACACGAATAAAAACAAGAGGGGTATTTTCTATTGCTGAGGCATCTTGTACATACTTTTCATAAAGTCTGTCCATTGCCTTTACAACTAACTTTTCGGCTTCATCAACATCATGATCACCAACTGCGTCCTCTAAATCTATTACTAGAGAAGTTAAATCATTGTATTTACGATTTTGAATTACTTCATCTAATTTCGGCAATGTGCCGGGCATATATAAGGTTGCACCTAATGAATAGGCTAATTCTTGTGGATTATCCCATTTCGTAAAATGTTCTGGTGCTTTATAGAAAATTGTATCTAACATATTTTCAAAATGTCTCATATAGTTCTCTCCAAAGCTTTAAAATGACGTTACAAGTTCATAGAAAAAAAAGGCATTCTATGAGTCTAAGTTTAGTCGACTAATAGAACGCCTTCATGCTTGGTGTTACATATTTTCAAGATTTTTCTTATTTCTGAAATGTACAATGAATGTACCTAAGAAAGCAACAATTAAGATAAGGAAGAAAGTTGTATTCTCCATGTGGAAACCGAATACACCTGCAAACATTTTAATCGCAATAATAGCGATTAATATAAAGGCTGTCGTCTCCATCTCTGGAACTCTTTCGATTAATGTTAGGAATACACCTGCAATTGTTCTCATCATAATAATTCCAAGGATTCCACCTAATAATAGGACCCATACTTGGTCAGAAATTGCAAAAGCAGCTAAAATGGAGTCAACGGAAAAAGCAATATCCATTAATTCTACAGAAATGACTGTTGCCCAGAATAAGCCAAATATACGTACAGTCCAGGCTTCTTTTTTAAACTCTTTTGCTTCGTCATCTTCTCCACCCTTATTCTTGAAGTGGGAATAGACAATCCATCCTAAATACGCGGCACCTAGAACTTTAACAAGTGAGAATTTGACAAGGTATACACCAATTCCTATAAATATAAATCGGAAAATGTAAGCACCGAACATTCCGTAAAGAAGTGCTCTTTTTCTTTGTTCTGGTGGTAAGTGTTTTACTAATACAGCTAATACAAGTGCATTATCTGCAGATAAAAGTCCCTCCATTACAATAAGAGAGCCGATTAACCCCCAAGCTTCAGGACTTTTTAATACTTCTCCCCACATTTCCCAATTGAAGAATTGAGCGTATGTACCCAATATTTCATTTAGTATTTCCAAGTGACTTCCTCCGTTAAATACATATTAAATTGTATGATTACTAGTAGTTCTTATTGAAGCCCATATGCGTTTACTAAAGCTCCTAAGCCGCCTTGGTACCCTGAACCTATCGCTGCAAACTTCCAATCATTATTATGACGGTATAATTCACAGAATACTACTGCTGTCTCAATGCTGAAGTCTTCACCTAAATCATATCGTAGTACTTCACTTTGCGAATCTTCGTTTAATAAGCGGACATACGCATTTGATACTTGTCCAAAGTTTTGGCGACGAGTGTCAGCTTCATGAATCGTAACAGTTACTACGACTTTTTCGATTTGAGGAGAGATTTTGCTTAAATCCACAAGAATTTTCTCATCGTCCCCGTCTCCTGCACCCGTACGGTTATCACCTGTATGTGTAATAGATTGATCTGCACTAACTAGGTTGTTATAGAAGATAAAATCTTGTTCGTTACGACATTTACCTGATGCATCTAATAAAAATACAGATGCATCTAAATCAAAATCTTGACCGCCATCAAACTGTTTTACATCCCAACCTAATCCGATTCCGATATTTTTTAAACTAGGATCATTTTTTGTTAAATCGATTCGTTGTCCTTTACTTAGCTGAATTGCCATACACTAGACACCCTTTCTAAAGTTAATTGAATATTAGTTCACATCTAAGCCGTAATCATTACAAAGGGCAGCTAATCCACCTTGATATCCAGCACCAATCGCATTGAATTTCCACTCTGCTCCGTGACGATAGATTTCACCAACAACAACAGCTGTTTCAATACTGAAATCTTCACCTAAATCGTAACGTACGATTTCTTCATTTGTATTAGCGTTCACTACACGAATAAATGCATTTGATACCATACCGAAGTTTTGACGACGTGCTTCTGCATCGTGAATTGTAACTGTAAAAGCAACTCGTTCAATAGTTGCTGGGATTTGATTTAAAGATACTTTCGATGTTTCGTCATCGCCATCTCCAGCACCTGTTAAGTTATCACCAGAATGCTCAACAGCACCGCCAGCACCTTTTGTATTGTTATAGAAGACAAAATCTTCTGGGGCAGTCACTTTACCGTTTGCACCTAATAAGAATACCGAAGAATCTAAGTCAAAATCTCCGCCACCATCATATTTGTTTGTATCCCATCCTAATCCAACGATTAGATTAGTTAACCCAGGGTTTGATTTTGTTAAATCTACTTTTTGTCCTTTTTGCAATGAAATTGAAGCCATTTGAAATTCCTCCTAAGTATTAATGTGCTATATTATTGAAATCTATTACAAACTTCGCCTAATTTAGCATCTGTTGTGCCGTCACCAATGGCACCAAATTTCCACTCACCGTTATGACGGTAAATTTCACCCGCAACCAACGTTGTTAAATTAGCATAGTTTTCAGATAAGTTATAACGAATTAGCTCATTTCCAGTATTGGGCTCAAACACACGAATATATGCATTTTGTATCAGACCGAAATGTTGTTTACGCTTAACACAATCATAAATATTAACAACAAACACAAGCTTGTCGTAATCTGCTGGTACAGCTTTTAAATCGATAGTAATGACTTCATCATCCCCGTCTCCATCACCCGTTAGATTATCTCCAGAGTGCTGAACAGATCCACATTTACTTTTTAATTTACCGAAATATACGACATCTTGACCATCTTTTAAATGACCATCTTTTAACATTAATACAGAGGCGTCACAGTCAATATTACTATTGCTTCCTCCACCACCAAATAGTCCACCTAGAAGACCGCCACTTTTCCCTTGGCTAACAGGGTCCCATCCTAAACCAACCATTACACGATTTAAATCTGCTTTACCCTTTGTTAAATCGACTCTTTGACCTTTTTGTAAATTAATGCCCATAGTCATTCACTCCTTATTATTAAAAAATTCGCACATATTTTAAAATTAATTTGAAAAGAAAACCACCATTGAACCTAAAGGTTTCATCATTGTAAGTATATAACAATTATTAAGGTTATTAGTAATGTTTTCTTTGAATCAAATTATATTGTATCCCCAATAATAGATTCATTATTGGTCTATTGCTTCTGCTGCATTTTCACCTTTTTATGTAAAGAATTACTTCGTGTAGCAACTAGCTTATACGGCTTAATACTATATACGATTATAACATTAAATGGTTTCATTTAATTTTTCAAATCTTAGACAAATAAAAAGGAAGATTTCTCAATCCATTGTCGATTAAGAAATCTCCCTTTTTTATTATTTTATTCATAATCTCTAATTATTCATGCAATTTCCCAGGAAATAGTTGAAAGAAAAACTGTTCAATATACGAAAATAAATTACCAGAATCCTTTTTCTGAGGCTCTTCTACAATTTCCTCCAAATTAAGCATTTGCTCTTTCCCATCAGCTGTATAGTAGAGTGTATGATCATTTACTCTTAAATCACTCGATTCTTGTTCATTAATCTTCATTTTTTTTGAACCATCCATATGAATTCTAGTTAAATAACCATTCTTATCTTTATTACTAAAATACAACCAGTCTCCAGCTTTCACTAAGTATTTTGCATTTGTATTTGTTATTTTCTTTTCATTACCGGTCGTTGTATCTCGCGTATAAATACCTCTACTACCATTTGCTTTTGTAAAGTAAACCTGGTCTCCAGATTTCACAAAGTCTTCGGTATCTCTAATAAAATTATAAGATGAATCTGAAGCTGTTTTATAATCTTTTGTCACCCATCTATGATCTTCAGCCAATGCTGAATCAGATAACAAGAAATATTTGCTACTTACTATGCCTTTACGATCTGGTGTAGGGTCATTAAAGGTAGAATCGACATGGTACCACTTACCATCTACCTTTACTAAATTCCATGAATGAGCTACTTGATCGACATACCCTACAACATATCTCACATCGATTCCTGCTGCTTGATATAATTTATAGGCTGCTAGTGTATAGCCTTGACAAACTGCTTCTCCTTCTTTAAAAACAGCATAAGCCGAGTGAGCGCTTGCTTTAGTATCCGATCCGTACTTTGTATTTAATACGATATAATTATTAATCGCTTTTACTTTGTCAAAATCACTCATCTTTTCAGATATCTCTTTATTTATGAAACGCTTTACTTGTGCATCTACATACTGTTCTTGACTCTTAGAAGTATGATATGAAAACGTATAGTTTATAATAGCTGAACTTGAATTGTATTGATAATGGATTTTACTCTCTTTAAAACTACCTGAGAGATAATCATCTGCAGCTAATAGTTTTTCCACAACTCCATTTATTTGCTCCATCTTTGGCGTAATATCTCCCTTATAAGAGATTATTAACTTTCCTTCATAATTGTGCATTGCCTTAGATACAACTGATTTAAGGCCTTTAACAGAGGAAACAGTGACGGCATCTTTTGCAGCTGATACTTCCAAAATCCCGTCCCTATTACTTGATAAAGCCAATATCAATATTAAACTGAAAATCGATAGGTACCAATTTACCTTTCTCACGTCATTATCACATCCTCTACTTCATCAGTCTACAATCAATATACACCATATTCAAATTTTTTATTAGATAAATAAAAAAAAGGACAGTACAGAAAGTCCCCCTTTCCTATTATACGTTTTAGTGGCCCAAGTATTCCCAAAAAGAACTCTAAATAGACTATTTTAATTCTTCGTTTGTAGTTTTTCATTTTAAACCCGAAATCACTAGTGTTGCATAAATAAAGACAGAAAATTCCGTCTATTACTACTTAGGGTTTAAAGCCAAAAAAGGAAACATTTCAATAAAGGTGGCCCC
>NZ_JBNNTI010000052.1:0-22284 GCF_050278625.1 Viridibacillus sp. NPDC096237
GGTTAGTTCTTAGACGATTTAACCTTAACAGAAATGGATTCTTTTTTCATTTTTTAAGTGAAAAAGAGAATCCCGCCAAAAAGCTGACTAATCAGCTTTTCGGCGGGATTCTGTGTTAATTGATGAATAATCTAGGATAAAGAATATTAGTTAAAATTGTATAAAATATTTACTGTTAATATAAAAGTGAAACCGAATCATAGTAAGCAGTATTTAATAAAGAAGTATCAAAGAATAACTAAACGTCCTTGATACTTCTTTTTTCAATTTTATATAAAGGGATTACTGCAATATCATCAATTTTTGTCATAGAAAGATTTGGGTTCTTTTGGAGATACCATAGGAAGCATGCCAAGCGTTTGTTGCTTCCCTTTTATGCTGAATTCTTTTGTTTTTGATCTAATATATGACTGAAGAAAGTTAGGAGACTTGCACAGACTGCAACTATCCCACCGACCCATGTTACATTCATTAAATTCCCTTGATGGTATACAATTCCACCTAATGCAGAACCAAAAGCGATACCTACGTTGCTTGCCACTGGCATAAGTGAAGCAGCGAGGTTTGTTGCTTTTGGCTGATAAATTCCAGCGAGGTCTATTAAATAAAGCTGAGTAGATGTTGTTAAGAGGATGGCCATTAACGACATAAAGCCAATGTTTGCCAGTCCTAAAATAAAATGATTTGTAGTCCAAAATAAACTTGTCAGAACAACTGCCTGCACGAGAAAAACAAACCGAAGGCGACCTATGGCATTGTGGCTGGCAATTTTACCGGCAAGGATGTTGCTAAAAATTGAGATAAATCCGTATCCAAATAAGACTAAACTAATTGAATGATTTGGTACTTCCATTCCCTTCAAGATAGGAACAAGGTACGTAAAGACAGCATAAGTGGCGCCAAATCCGAGAGCAGGAATGAAAAAAGCCATCAAAATTCTTGGATTGGTCATTAAAGAAAACTGATCCCGTATCGAACTGCGTATTTGGCTGAGTCTATTAGGCAAGACAAAAAAGGATGCCAAAAAAGCCAATCCTCCTAGGAAAGTAGTTAACATGAAAGTAGCATTCCAACCGTACGATTCGGCGATGACAATACCAATTGGCACTCCAACGACATTTGCAAGTGTGAAACCACCGAAAACGAATGATATAGCAAGTCCGCGTTTTTTATTCGGCATGGTTTCACTTGCAACAATCATGGCTAGAGAGATTAATACTCCTGTTACAATCGCTGTCAATATTCGAAGTGCAAGGAGCATGATGTAGCTCGTCGAGATTATACACAAAGCATTCAGAACGATGAAAGATCCTATCAAAAACAACATCCATTTACGCTTTGGAAGATGACTTGTTGCTGACATCACTAGTGGTGTGGCGATGGCAAACGTAATTGCAAATGCAGAAACGAGTGTGCCTGCTTTTGCATTTGTTATATGAAGGCTCGAGGAAATATCGGTTAAGATTCCGACAATAACAAATTCGCTTGTTCCGAGAACAAATGTTAATAAAGAAAGTGTTAAGATGAGCAACCAATGTCGCTTGGCTAATTTTGTGGGGTGCATAAGTACCTCTTTTCTTAGATGAATGTAAATTTGTCACATAGTAGATAAACGACCTAAATATCAATACCATAACCAATGCTTCTCATGCTTTGACAGTAGCATTATTTTAGAATGTGATTTTTTGTTAGATAAACAGTTAGCTCGTCAAATGCGTTTCATTCTAATGAATGAATTGAGTGGGATATTTCATTTAGGTGCGGTAAACATGATAAAGGAATGTGCATTCTTTGAAGAATTAGCTATTAAACTAACAAGTAGAAAAGTAAACATTCAAGATACGCCTTATCAAGACAAGGTGCAATTCTTATTATTTCGGTCTCGTGTCAAATCGTGAAGATTTACCAGACCTATCTTAACATAACTAATGAAGAAATTATTACTTACTTGGTAAAGTAGGATTTATGTAAATATTTTAGGTCTTTTAAAAGCTTAAAAACCTTAATTTAGAATAACGAATATAGAGATTCCTACAATGAATAATCGGTTCTTTATAGAAAAAATGATGTCGAATTTATATACTTGTTGAAATTGAGGTCTTGGAGGATACATTTTGTAGAAATAGAGTTTAAAAATAACATTCCAATATTGGAAGAATACAAATATCTATGAGTCTGTGGATGGACTAATTATATGGATTTTGAAGTGGTGGAAACATCACTAAAGAATTCTATTCACTGCATCACAGTCAATGATAATGAACAAATTGTGGGCATGGGTAGAATTGTTGGCGATTGAAGCTGCGATAAACCCTATTGGACTGACAGAAGGAACAGAGATAGCCCGACGTGAAATCGCCACGCTCCTACGTCAGTATCGCTTAAGGTTACTTTTAAAAATTTACGTCCATTACGGAAAACTAAAATAAATTGAAAGTAATAAAACCCTGATTCTTTAAATGAGAATCGGGGTTTTTATGTGAAATATTTCCTTAACGTACAATTTTCTTTTTTTGATATGGTGACTCCTTCCAGTAGACGTAGAGTTAAGACAGAAAAAATACTTAAATAATATGGTGGAACAAGATCATCGTTTCATCAAAAAACGGGTACGAATCATGCTAGGATTTCAGTCTTTCAGACAGCAACAAAAAAGCTAGCGGGCATTGAAGCAATGCATATGATCAAAAAAGGACAGACTCTCCAAGGAGAGAAGTCTGTCCAAAATCAGATACAGCTGATTCATACCCTTTTCAGTCGCACCTCTTAAAACCGGATTCCAGTAGGAAGCTCTGCCCTTTAATTTTCATTTCATTTTTGCAACAGAACCAAAAAATTGCAATGAGTGTATTAGGGGTTACAAGGTTCTAGTGCAAAAAAAGGGTACAGTTCAAATAGAAAGTTTCTAGTTTCATTCTGCTTATAGCACACTATTCCTATCCATTGGAATCTTTATACAATTTTTATTTTATCTTTCGTTTTATTTAATAAATAGTATCTATAATGAGTTGTATACTCTATATGGATTTTTGAATAAGTAATCGGTGTATAAGGATGTCTGTTATTACTAATAAAAGTTCGAGAAGGGTAGTATTTTGAAAAGGATGTGTTGATTTTGTTGAAAAAAACATTAGCACTCATGATGACTGTGGGTATCCTGGGAACACCTTTGGGAGAAGTAATGGCAGAGAGTACACATGCAAATTCTCCTCAGAATCAGGAGCAAATTCGTCAGGTGAAAGAAGTGGTGGGTAAACCAGCAAAGGGAATAGGAAGAGGGGGGTTAGGAGATATAAGAGAACTCTCTATTACACAAGCCAACAATCAGTATTATTTACAAGATACAACACGAGGAGCAAAGATTATAACCATGGATGGACAGAATCGTGATGATACTGCCCCTATCATATGGCGTGATGCTGATAATAAATTTTTTGATGCAAAAGATACGATTGCAGTAGATGCACATCACTATATGGGAGTCGTATATGATTATTTTAAAGAGAAACACGGAAGAAATTCTTATAATGGGAAAGAAGGAACAATATACTTATATGTGCGTATGGGAGATTTCGCTGATGCTGCAGGGGGCGCAGGTGAAATAATTTTTGGAAATGGGAATAAGGATAATGGCATTGAGACACGAGGATTTTCAAGCTCATTAGATTTAGTGGGACATGAATTTACACATGGTATCATCCAGAATACCTCTAACTTAAAATATCAAGATGAACCTGGTGCTTTAAATGAAGGAGTTGCCGATTTATTTGGTACACTCATCGAACATGATTATTACAAAAAATCTAAGAGCAAAAGAAAACCGAATTGGACTCTATCAGAAGATGTATATGTAGATGGAAAGTCGGTTAGCCGCTCCATGAAAGATCCAAGCTCTGTTCCTTTACAGAATGCTTTACGTAAAGAATATTTGATTGATTATGAAGGGAAACAACATACTCAATACCCGGATCATTATTCTAAATTATACAAAGGTACCGAAGATCATGGTGGCGTTCATTTTAATAATAGTATTATAAACAAAGCTTCGTATTTACTCTCCGAAGGGGGAACTCATTACGGTACTCATGTCCAAGGGATTGGGCAGGAAAAGACAGGTAAGATTTACTATCTTGCAGCCACAGAATTTTTCAAGGAAGATACGAATTTTAAAGACGCACGTGTAGCCTTAGAAAAGGCGGCAGCACAACTATATGGACAGAATTCAAAAGAAGTCAAAGCTGTACAAGCTGCCTACACTGCCGTGGGAATCCACTAATATAACTTGGTTGGTTCGGCTGCCACACAGGCCCTATCCATCAACTTAAGAAATTTTACTGCTCTTAAGTGTAAAAAATAAGGAGGATGTATATGAAAATCAAGAAAAAAATTTTACCAGTTGTCCTAGCACTCAGTACAATGGTTACTGGAAGTACAGTATTTTTAAATTCAACAGTTCATGCGGCTACAAAACCTGTAGTACAAAAAAATATCCAAAAGGTCTTAGATTTTAATCGTTCGGCCGATAAAACTCTTGCTACTGCATGGGGAAACAAATTCTATAATCAGTGGATTCCAAACGTTAGTAGTGCAGAGAAAAAAGAGTTCGTGTCATATACGGATCTAGGCTATTTTCATTTAAATGCTTACCTTCAGGAGAATAAAGGTCAATTACCAGGAAAAGATATTAAAATGGAACAAAAAATAAAGCGTTTAGATCGAGCTTTTAGTGTGTCCAGTGTACCTAATAACATAGTGGTATATCGTAGGAGTAATGAAAGTGCGTTTGGCTTAGAGAAAGGTACGCTTATAAAAGATAATAAACTGAATAAACAAGAATTTTCTAAATTTAAAAATAAATTCTTAGGGAAATATCAAACAGATTATACGTATATGAGTACATCTATTCTTAAAGATGCTTCAGAAAGCTTTAGTGGGCGACCTATATTGATTCGTCTAAAGGTACCTAAGGGAAATCATGGAGCATACCTTGCTCCGTTAAGCCCATCTCCATGGGAAATGGAGATGTTGTTGCCGAGAAATACGACCTATAAAGTTAATGGTATTTCATACGTCAAAAATGGTAATAGCAATTATGTACTAGTTGATGCTTCTATCATGAAAGCTAAATTTAATTGAATCCATAATTTAGTTCTGTTGTGAAGTTTTTGAAAGTAAAATAAAATTTCATAAAAATTGTGCTAACGAGGCAGGTTAGTTGAATAAATCGAAAAAATAATAAAGACCAGGTAACCGCTTGTCGGCTATACTGGTCTCTTTTGATTCACTCCGTAAAATAATAATAATTTGCTAACATGTATAAATTAGCTTTCTTTATTTTAATTAGGCCAGCGGGATAGTGGCCTAAGATTATTACTACTGCGGATTTGTAAAAAAGATTACGTATATAATACAGATTGATAAAAATCATCTCTTAGTTTTTCTTAGTGGTGATTATTTAGTTGAATTTTTAGAACCCCTCCTTATTGGTATATTTAGATCCAACTATAATGTTTCCCATGACCATGAACATCTTTTATTTCCTTCATTTTTATAGTTTGCTTATTATTAATGAAATCCACATGTAAATTTCGATCTGCCATGTTGTTGTAAATGTGATAGATAGGCTTCTTGTTACTTAATTCATCTAGCAGCCTTATAACTATTTTCTAGGAAATATGCATTTTTATTTGGATTCAGAAGATAATGCTGTAAATCATGATTTTTCGATAATGCTAAATATTGAACAGAGGCAAAAAATAAATTAGGTTTTGGTTGTGAAGAAGGAATAGCCGAGATAAGTTTTAATAACTCTTGATCATCAGCAATCTTTTCACTCCAAAAACTATATAAAGTACTACTTCCTTTTGCTTCGTTGACTATAAAGTTTTGAAAGATTTTTGCTAAACGTTCCAAATTAATCCCTCCCATTTTTTTATAATTTCACTATACATTGGTATAATGATTTAATAAATTAATTAAATTTAATCTTATTGATTAAAAATACTAATTAAATTGGAGCGGGAGAAATGGAATTGAAGTGGTTAAAAACATTTATTACTGCAGCTGAAACTGAAAATTTTAGAACAGCTGCTGAAAAACTCTACATTTCACAACCGAGTATCACCGTTCATATCCAACAACTTGAGGAAGTCTTGAGCGTTCAATTATTTAAAAGGAATCATACTCAAATTCAATTAACAAAAGAAGGGAAACAGTTCTATGAGTTAGCGACTACTATTTTAAATATGGTTGACGAAAGTAAAAGAGAAATTAGGTTATTTGCAACACAAAGTAAAATACTATTAACAGTCGCACTATCTCCTTTACTTGTAGAAACGAATTTACCAAATCTTATTTATCAATTTTCAGCGGATTTTCCACAGTATGAAATTGAAATTATTGTAGAAGACTCCAAATATATAGACGATGTTTTATTATCAGATAAATCACATCTGGCTATTTGCATTGATAAAAGTAATCACGCTATCATTCATTCAGAGAAAATTGGATCAAGTACACTTCAACTCATCTATCCACTTAACCACTCAGATGATGAAATAGTTACATATAATCAATTTCAAGAGTTGACTAAAAAATATCCCTTATTCACTGGACATCTGGAAGAAGCAATTCAAATCGAAACATTGTTAGATTCACAGTTTCCAACCTTGCGTAAAATGAAAATTACACAAAGTCATATTATCAAACAATTTGTAAAAGATGGGCTTGGAATGGCATTTTTACCGAAATTCATTATTTACAATGGTCTAAAAGAGAAAGAATTTAAGAGTTTACATTTTGATTTATTTTTATTACCAACTATTGATTTATATATGCGATATGACAAAGAAAATGAGAAAATTCAGCCATTGTTACAGATAATAAGAAATAATTTCATTAACATCTGATTTAAACCAATAAATTTAGAGAAACAGAGTAGAAAGTTTTTAAGGGTTTTTGTACTGATGGGGCGATTGAGAATAGTGCAGTTGCTTTTTTCTGCCGGCTACTATCAATCTACAAGGCTAAATAGAAAATAGTCAACTCTGTATCACAAGAATTAGAGATGTCCAGCTCCACATTGGAGAATGAAGGAGCAACTGTGTCACTTTAGGAGATAATTTACGTTGGTTTTAAGAGTAATTTTGCATATTCAACTTTAAAAACCCATCTATTTTCTTCATGTGAAGATAGATGGGTTTCTTAATTATTTACAACTATGCAAGTGAAAGGAGTTAAGGATCCTTCTATTCAAAAACAAGACAATATTATTGTAAAAATTCTTCAACTGCTATATGCGGTTCTGATTTACACATATATAAAGGTTCTCTTCATACTGAAAAGTTCGTAATTGACCATAAACTAAACCAATGAGGATAGTTGAAGAAGTAGGTACTGGAGTTACAAAAGTAAAGAAAGAGGACAAAGTTATTTTACCCTTTAATGTTTCATGCGAAGAGTGTTATTACTGTAATCACGAAATGGAAAGTTGATGAAGGAGTAACTGAAAAAAGGAACTGACGTATATTGAAATAGAGGAGAGTAAACACTGCCTGAGAAGCATGGTGGTTTAAATGAACCGGAAGTACGTGAATCCCGGCGCTATCTCGAAACGCATCACCATACAATGGATATTGATTTATATTTAAGAATTGCTCAGGAGCCATACTTAAAACATTTAATAGTAGGAGGTTACGAGCGGATCTTTGAATTGGAAAATGTTTCAGAAACGAAGGAATTGATCCTTCAGTTTTACAAGAGTTCACGTTACTAGAGCACTATGTTGCATATTGGATTATCATGACAATATGAGGATTATGCAAAAAATGAGGCAAGAGGCTGTTTTAGAGTTAACTGGTAGTTATATCATTGACCAACAAGGTACTTCAATAGATTTTTCAGGAGATTGGCCAATTAGAACGTTCCGTCAACTCATCTTAAAAGATACTGGAATTGATATTAATGTCGTAAAAAATCTAGAAAGTTTAAAAAACGAGATACAGAAAAGAAAGCTTGAACGAAATATAGATAATTTCGTAGGCTATGGTTCATTATTAGATGCACTATATTAAAAGTTTAGTCGACCAAGCCAATATTTGTTACTGAACAGCCGGATGAACTTATATGATTGAACTTGCTTTAGATAGGATTAAAGTCTTTTCCATATGCAAAAGAAATTTATGGCGGTAATCAATAAAATCATTTAAAGGAGATGTATAACAATGAAATATCCTATTGATGATAAGCAATCCTGGTCTACTTATTTAAAGGATTTTGAGGTGAAATCGATATTACCAATTGATTATCAAAGTTATCATAAAACAGAAAAAGTGCTTAATTTCCAAACATACTCTTTTAAGTTAAATGAGAAATTATTTAATAAAGAAACGGATTTTGAGGTTTTGTTATATTCTGCATGGGCTCTATTATTACAGCGTTATAATAATAGAGAAGATGTATTATTTGGTACTGTATCAAAAAATGGTAGTTATTTACCTATGAGCGTAAAGTATGATAGTAAATTAACGTTATCATCCTTTTTACAGACTATTAAAAACAATATAGAAGAGAGGGAATATTTCGATGAATTAATTGAAGAAATACTAATTCATGATGAATTATATAAGGCAGATCTTTTGTTTGATTCCCTGGTAAGTGTTTTAAATACTGAATCTAATCCAGTAGGAATGAAATTTATATTAGAAGTAAATCCGAAAAATCCAATAAGTTTGAATATCATATATGATTCAAACTTATTTAAAGCTACTACAATAAAGCGGATGAGTGAACATCTTTCTATTATTTGTGAACAGATTCTAGAGTTGCCACAAACTAAGGTGGGTAATATTGAAATTATGACAGTTGAAGAGAAAAATCAAGTACTGAATGGTTTTAATAGTCAAACTGTCGAGTACAATAGAACCTTAACAGTTGATCAGTTTTTTGAAATGCAGGTAGAAAAGAATCCAAATGCTGTGGCTGTTGTTTGTGGTGATAGGCAGTTAACGTATAAGGAGCTTAATGAAAAATCAAATCAACTTGCACGTAGACTAAGATTACAAGGAGTTGGACCTGAGATTGTAGTAGGTTTAATTATAGAAAGAGATATTGAATTGATTATTGGTATGCTAGGTATAATAAAAGCAGGTGGTGCTTATTTACCTGTAGATCCATTATTCCCTATAGGTCGTATTAATTATATGTTTAAAAAAGGTAACGTTCCTATGCTACTAACTAATAATAGTATAGGAATTGTATTGGATTATAATTGCAAATATATTTATTTAGATGAAAGTAGTATTTTTGAAGGGGATACATCGAATCTATCTAAATTGCATACTCCTCAAAATCTGATGTATACCCTTTATACTTCCGGATCTACAGGAGAACCAAAAGGGGTTGCTGTTGAGCACCGAAATGTCACTGGATATGTTCATGCTTTTATTCATGAATTTAATATAACTTCAAATGATAGAATGATTCAACAGTCTACAGTTTCATTTGATATCTCAGTTGAAGAGATATTCCCAATTTTATTTGTAGGTGGGACCCTGATAATTGCTAAGAGACATGAAGTTTCAGAAATACCGAAATTAATTGAAGTAATGGATAAAAATAAAGCGACTATGATAAGTGGCTTTCCTCTTCTACTAAATGAATTGAATAATTACCCAATTCCAACGAATATGCATACCATGATTAGTGGTGGAGATGTACTTCGAGAAGAATATGTTACAAACCTTAAAAATCAAGTGAGAATTTATAATACATATGGACCTTCAGAAACAACTGTATGTATTAACTATTTTGAATATAATGATGATAGCTGTGAATCTAGTATACCAACAGGAAAAACAATTGCTAATTATAAAGTATATATTTTAGATAAAAATAAAGAACCAATGCCAATAGGTGTACCAGGGGAAATATTCATTGGGGGAGTTGGAGTTTCAAGAGAATATCACAATAGACCAGATATTACAACAGAACGCTATATGTTGGATCCGTTCCAAAATAATGAAGGGAAAATGTTTAAATCAAGTGATTTAGCAAAATGGTTACCTGATGGAAATATTATTTTTTTAGGGCGCTTGGATAATCAAGTTAAGATTCGAGGGCGTAGAACAGAACCCGACGAAATTCAACGGATACTGATAAAACACAAAGCTGTTAAGGAAGCATTTGTGTTAGCTCGAATAGATAAATATAATCACAAATATTTAACTGCCTATGTTGTTGGAGAAGATTTACTTTCTGCTGTTGAATTAAAAAAATATCTAGCAGAAATTCTACCTGACTTTATGATCCCAAGTTATTTTGTACAATTAGATAAAATACCATTAACTATTAATGGTAAAGTAAACACGAAAGATTTACCTGTAGTAATTGATTAATATTAATATTGATTTTTGAATTTGATAGTTTGTCAAATTAAGCGCAACACTTGCTCCTTAAAACACTCGTGTGCAGTTTTCCACCCTAAGCATTTTCTTGGTCGATTGTTGATTAAGGTAAGTGCTTCTTTTAATTCGTTTTCTGTTAATTCTGTTTTCTTCGGAAAGAATCCCCATAATAAGCCATTCCTATTTTCATTAGATTCTCGCTGCCAGGGGGTGTAAGGATCTGCGAAGTTGAACGGGGTTTTCAGCTCTTTTTCTAACGTTTTATAACAGCTAAATTCTTTCACGCGATTCATGGTCGCTGTCAGAAATCCTTGTGTTGGAAGAACTAAACCAACTTGCGAATCGCACATTCCATTGATTCTGCAGAACGGTTTGGTATCGGTAAGGCGATATAAATTCGCGTCATTCGCCACAAAGCTCGCCAAATATTCCTTTGGGTCACGTGAAGAAACAACTGTATCAAGTTCCCAGTGACGGAATGTTTCACGTCCTTTTACGATAGCGATAACGAATAATGATGTCATCAAGATTAGATGTTGTATCTTTATAACAAATACCCCCATTCTATGGTTAGGCGCTCCGTAAGTACTAAATGTTACAACTCTTCTGAAGTATTGAGCTAGCTTAATATTAAAAAATCGTTTATCTAAGTTATATATCAACCATAAAAAGAAGAGCAGTACTTTTGTTCTCGTTCTGCTCTTCTGGAAATAAGTACTCTCGATTATTTTATTTTCAAATTTTCTTCCTGATTTTTAACTTCTTTAATGAGATAATCATAAAAAGCATGTTCTATTAAAAGTCCGTTTTTATAAAGCTCAACCATACAATTGCCCAACTCCAGTGATTCATCTGAACCGCTTTGAAAACGGACAGCATTACTAAGTGAGGTTGCTAGTCTTTGAGCAGATTCCGCCATACCATATTGATCAATAGGTTTAATAGAGTCTTCTGGAATGTCGGAAAGTAACATATCACCATCATCAAAAGGCTTAATGGAATACGTATTCTTTCTAACACTGTAATCCCAAATAATAGCTCGTTGTCCTTTGTATATTACTCGTTGATTTAGATCAAACTTCATTCTTAGTCCACCTCCTAATATCTATATTAACCTTTATAACCAATATATTACAAATTGATGATTTCAAGAATAAGAGTATTGTCTATGATAAACTTAAGTTATGTAGATTGAGTGACTGGAGGTAATATTATCAAAAATTCGGTTGTAATTTATACTACTGTATGGATCTATGCAATAACAACAATTGTACATATTATATTACTCCAATTTGTAAATTAGGCTAACGATGTTAATACCTTTGTTATCCGTAATATTATTTCAATTACTAATCAAAAAAATGAAGATAAGCCATACTTTTGCGATATTTAAACCTACAAATACTTTAATTTTAATAGCAATTTTTTTACCGATATTATTAGCTTTAGGGTTACAACAATTTTTTCACTCTATCTATCAAGAACATTTTCTATTCATTGAATATAAGGAACTTCTACCTTTAATAATGATCGGAGTAACTATTAGCAGCCTTTCAGCTCTGCTCGAAGAAATTATTTGGCGTGGCAATTATCACTATTATTTACGTCAAAATTATAATCTGTTGAAAACTGCAAATATACAAGGTGTCATTTGGTCAATATGGCATTTACCCATTGCACTTTTCTATAAGCCTTATACAAACTTACTAATAGCAATTCCCAATTACCTCATACTAATGTTTACACTTTCTTGCGTACTTACGATTGTAAGAGAAAAAGGAAAATCTATTATTCCGGTTGCGATTTTTCATGGTATGTTTAATGTATTTTACTTGAGTGATGGTATACAAATGACTTTATCTGTAGAGTTACAAGAGATAATCAAGTGTATATTGCTTCTCTTAATTGTAGTATTTATATTTTCGAAACAAAGCATAATAAAAAAATCTGGTTAAATAAATGTAATCGATAATTGTTGAACTATAGAGCATTCAAATGCGTATATAGTGTCCCCCTAGAGTAGAAGATGTAATAGTCTACTCTAGGGGATTTTTTTATTTTAAGAAAAATATGATGAGTACGACAATCTTCTTTACTCTTAAAAATGAAATTATATAGTATTTCTTTTAATAACATTATATAATAATAGTGTAACAATACACTTTATAGAACGTTTCGTTTGAATTGGCGTTAGATTCTCAAATAGCCCTAAAAATATATGATATTAAGTTTTATTTTAAAAAAAGAGACAAGAAGTTAATAACTTTTTAATATTAATAGAATTAGAAAAACAACACTGGCAACAGCATAATCAAGTGTTTATATATTCATTAATTTAGTTAGGAGAACATGATGGGATTTAAAAATTTAGCATTTCTTAATGTAGTACCAATAATATGCATTCATTTATTTGTCGTTTTGCTCAAAAATATAGGAAACGAAAGAGAATTATCTACATTTCAGGGGGAAATTGTATTATTTACGCCGTTAGTATTACTCATAACAAACTATAAAATAGAATCTGAAAGAGGAGGAGCAAATTATTTTAAAAATTTCCTTTTCATTTTAATAGGCTGTGGAATTGGGCTTGCTATTTTCTTTTGGGACCTTGGATTTACAATGAGAGATTGGGGCCCATACTATCCAAAAGATTTTATTATGGGAGGGGTAGGGGGACTTTTATATATGAACAGTATAGTTCAATGTCTAGTTGGTGGTTTAGTATGTACAACTATATTGTTCATTAAAAATAAGAGGGCTAAAAGAAATGAGTTAGTATAAAGGTAATGTCGAATTTAGATTTGGGGCTTATCCTAACTGGTCGTTCAGTAGCCAATATACGAAGTGTCTAATGACACATATATGTTTTCAATGTATTAATATATATTGGTATAAAATTTATAAATTCGTATAATGAGTACTTTTTAAAATAGCTATCTGGTATTGATCTCTAGGAAATTGTAGATAGCTTTAGAATTTTTATGACAAATATTCAAGAGGATTAATTATGTGCCTGTGTTAGAAACTATTAAATTGTTTCTAACACAGGCACAAAAAAAGGAGTGAATCTATTATGAAAAACATACATTTCGTTGCTTCTTGGAGTGGTGGGAAAGATTCAGCACTGGCATATTATCGAGCACTGAAATTAGGGATGGTTCCGAAGAAAATATTAACGATGTTCGAGGATGATGGGGAGATTTCTAAGTCTCATGCAATTCCTTTTGAAGTTGTACAAGCACAAGTTGATAGATGGGGGTACCCCTTTTAACAAAACCTACAAGTTGGGGCTCATATGAGGAACAATTTATCGCTGCTATGGATGCATGTCGAGCTGAAGGTATTACGCACGGCGTTTTCGGTGATATTGATCTGGAAGGTCATCTAGAGTGGGTCCAAACAACATGTGCAAAATCAGATATTGTAGCAGTTCATCCATTGTGGAAAATGTCCCGACGGTCAGTTGTAGAAGAGATGTTAGAAGCTGGTTTTGAGTCGTGGATCATTGTAGTAAATACAACTATGATGCCCGCTTCCTATGCTGGAAAAAGATTGACAAAAGAATTAATGGAGGAACTAGAAGCAGCAGGCATCGATGCGTGTGGCGAGAACGGGGAATTCCACACAATCGTAGTTGATGGACCTATTTTCTCCGAGCGCGTTCCTATCTCAATTTCTGCACTTGTAGAAAAAGGACATTATGTTTTCGCGCCAGTTTCGTTAGAAGAAAAATAAAAAAAGGACCGTACTACTGACATGTGGTCCCTTTAACTTGAACATCCTTCGATTTCTTCTCAGATTGTTTTAATAGGTGAAAAAGTTAAGTTATTTAGGTGTTTTTATAGAATAAAAGACTGAATATTTTACAACTCAGTCTAGTAAATTACTATTATTTCCGTATTTTTTCAATCTCATCTGCAACAAACTGTACGTTTGTTCCAACAATAACTTGAATACTTTGTGGTCCTACAACATTGATGCCAGGTACACCAGTTGATTTAATTTTCTTTTGATCAACAACATCCATGTTTTTAACTTCTACACGTAGACGAGTTGCACAGTGGTCAACAGAAGTTACGTTTTTATCGCCACCTAACGCATCGTAAATTTTAGATGCCATGTCTGAGAATTTATTACCTGATGTAGTGTCTCCAGCTTCATCTATTTCTACATCTTCATCGTCTTCTCTACCAGGTGTTTTCAAGTCGAATTTCACGATTAAGAATCGGAATAAGAAATAGTAAATGGCTGCAAAAACTAATCCTTGGACGACTAACATATATGGCTGGTTAGCAAGTGGTAATTTAGAACTCAAGAAGAAGTCGATGAAACCCGCACTAAATCCAAAACCTGCTGTCCAATGGAATGTCGCAGCGATAAATAAAGAAATACCTGTTAAAGCAGCATGCACTACAAAAAGAGCTGGTGCAAGGAACATAAATACAAATTCAAGAGGCTCAGTAACACCTGTGAAGAATGCTGCAAAACCAGCAGCTAACATTAATGAAGCTGTTTGTTTTCTTCTTTTTGTTTTCGCCGTATGATACATAGCAAGGGCAGCAGCTGGTAATCCAAACATCATAATTGGGAAGAAACCTGCTTGATACATACCTGTGACACCTTTTGTGCCAGTTCCATTCCAAAAGTTACCGATATCATTTATACCGGCAACATCAAACCAAAATACAGAATTTAATGCATGATGTAGTCCTGTTGGGATTAATAGACGGTTAAAGAACCCGTATAAACCAGCACCAGTGGCACCTAATCCACTAATAGTTTCACCAAAACTAACTAATGCCGAATATACAACAGGCCAGATAAAGAATAATGCAGCAGAAACGACTAACATTGAAGCTGCGGTCATAATCGGAACTAACCGTTTACCACTAAAGAATGCTAAGAAATCTGGTAATTGTACATGGCTAAAGCGATTGTACATAATAGACGCGGTAATTCCAGATAAAATACCTATAAATTGATTTGCGATTTTTTCGAAAGCAGGATTTACATCGGCTATATCAATGCCGAGTAGTATTGCTACCGAATCTGTAGAAAGCAATGTTGTCACAACTAAGAAGGCAACTAATCCACTTAAAGCAGCAGAACCATCTTTATTTTTTGACATGCCTAAAGCTACCCCTACGGCAAACAGTATAGACATATTCGGACTATCAAGAATTGCATTTCCAGCTTTAATTAAGAAAGCTGCTAATACATTTCCTGAACCCCAACCGGATGGGTCAATCCAATAGCCTATACCCATTAAAATTGCAGCTGCTGGCAAAACAGCTACGGGTAACATTAAAGAACGGCCAAGCTTTTGTAAATATTTCTTCATATAATAATTCACTCCAATACAGAATATTTGGGAAACTGCGTTTAAAAAAATAAAATAATATCGAGTTTTTAATGCTTTTGTAATCTTTCTATATGAACCGCAATGTAACCTAACTCATGATGAGGTAGTTCAATACCATGCAACTTCTTTAACTTTTTGGCTACTTCGACTGCGCAATTGTACGAAAAAGGGAATTTCTTTTTAATCATGACAAGCATTTCTTCATCCATTGTATGAAGCACATAATGATTCATCCTTGTTAAAGCAAAACGTAAATGGGTAATTAAACGATGATAGGAAATATCATTTTCTTCAAGATATATGTTTAATTTCTTTTGAATAATTTGAACCATATCTCGTATAATTGTCGTTTGCCTTAACGTTTGATGTAAATCACCTCCTTGTAATTTCATCGTATGAATATGAAGAGCGATGTAAGCAGCTTCATCTTCCGGCATTTCAACTTGGCATCTATCTTTTATATGTTGTATTGCCCAAAGACCAATCTCAAATTCTCTTCTATATAAGATTTTTATTTCATGTAAGAGCTTGTTATTAAGTTGAATACCATCTTTTAATCTTTCAATAGCGAATGGCACATGGTCAGTAAGTACAATATGAATACGTTCGTTTAACTTTCCACCAATATATTCTTCAGCATACGAAATAATTTCTTCGGAGATAGTAAAATGTTCTTCGGGAATTCGACTTAATAATTGCTGAAGTTTGTCATTTTCCCTCATAACAAATAACTTTTCTATTCTATCTAAATTGACGATGTCGTTTCTTTTCTTATTAAAGGCAATTCCAGACCCAACAGCAATCTTCTCACGCTCGTTATCTAGTACGATTACGGCATTATTATTGAGAACTTTAGTTATTTTCATCAGAAGTGATCGCCCCCTTTCCTTTAGATAAATGTAAGCACTTATCACTTAGCAGAAATGGTCATTAATACGGTTTTACCTTGAATACCTACTTTTGTATAGTTGCATTGAATGCTCTTATCAGCCCCGTTAGTAATGATAATAGGGGTGACAATGCTTTTTGCATTTTCTCGAATATATTCCCAATCTACTTCGATAAGCACTTGCCCGACAGAAACTTTGTCACCAGGAGCAATTAATACTGTAAATCCTTGACCTTGTAATGAAACCGTTTCCAAACCAATGTGAATGAGAATCTCCACACCATCTGTAGATCGTATCGCGATAGCATGTTTTGTGTCTGAAACTAGAACGATCTCTCCATCTACTGGAGCATGAACACCCCCATTAGTTGGTAAAATAGCGACGCCTTCACCCATCATTTTTTGACTAAAAACTGGATCTGGAACGTCTCCAAGCGGGATAATTTCTCCATTCATAGGAGATAAAACTTCTAAGTTACGTTTTTTAAATAAATTTGATAGCATGTGAAAACTCCTTTGTTTAGTAATATTAAAATGATTGCGCAATAGAAAGCGTTGAAGTTATATTCAGGATGTATTGCAGGGGCATTACCAATTGAAGAATTAACAGCTCATCTATTAGAAGCTGGGTTTAAAAATATTCAAATCGCACCAAAAGATGAATCGAAAGAATATATCAAAGAATGGGCTCCAGAACATCAAGTGGAAGAATATATCGTTTTAGCGATCATTTAAGCTGTAAAATAGAGAGTTGTACAGCATATGATATGAACTGACTTCGGTATGCGCCGGTTCATTTTTCGATTCAATAAGTCGCTACTAACTTATTTTTCTAAAAAAATAAATACTTGAAACAGCGCTTACAAAAAAAGAAAGGGAAATAAACATAATTAGCTATTGTCTGAAATATATAGTTCCAGCGGACGCACAACAAATAAATAGGCTAACAAAAGAAGCAGGGAAGTATACATAGAAGAACCTATTTTGAATTTAAATGTTGTTGCATCATTTTCAGACAAAAAAAAGCACGCCCTCTTAACCTTCTCTTACTTGGTTAGTGACCTACCTGCTCTGTCCTCTTATTTTGTTTTTGTATCAGCCAATTGCTAATTAGGGGTGTACTCTCCCTACGATACATTTCTATCCACTCAACGTGTTTTATAAAACGCATATAGCGTTAATACCTCTATGAATGTTTTTTCGCATAGCAAAAAACACTGTTTTTGGCATACTTTTATGCCGATCTATTTTCTCGTAAACGAGTATATAGACACTTGGTTTTTATGCCGAATCTCCAAATAAATTTGGTTTGACGACTTCTTAACAAATACGGAATAACTTCTAAAAACCATCCACTAATTGCGTATTTGAAAGCTACAAAATGGTATTACCTTATTTTAGAGAAGGAAAACCATAATGTAAACATAAAAATCCTTCATTTGTTTTTTTGAAATCTCACTTCTTTCAGTTTTAGTTTTTAATTTTTTTTGATTATTTTTTAATAAAAAGAACATACTATCATGGAATTTGAAAGCTTTTGACATTAGCAGTTAATTATTGATACATTGAAATTTATGGAGGGAGGAAATTAGTTTTGAAAAAAAATATAGCCTCAGTGGGCATAATCTTTTGTTTACTCTCTGGTGGAGTTTGGTTACACCATCAATATCCAAATACTAAGACCGCACTTGCAATGGAACCCGAGACACATTCTGAAAAAGTTCTAAACGACAACTGTAGGATTTTAACAAAAGCAGTAGAACCTAAACTAAAAGAACAAAATTTTGATATAACTTCAATTGGCGTTGATTTCCAAGAAAAAGAAATTTATTTACGCGCAAACGGTGACCAACAATATGTAAACAAAATTGAAAACAGTATTAAGAAGATCGTTTATGAAGCGTCACAACAAACAATCTTTAAAGATTATTCAATCGAAGTTTATAAGCAGATCATAGTACCGCCTAATGCAGATAAATTAGCATTGGAAAGAAATGAAATATTAAATAAACTAACTACGAAAGTTGTAGAGGATCTTAAAGCTAAGGATTATATTGAAATTGAAAATATACGTATAAGAGATAAAGATAAGAAACTAGTTGTAGACATAAACACATCTATACAAAAAAACAATTTAATTAATATTAATCGAGGAAAAGAAATAGAAAAAGAAATCAGGAAGTCTTTAAAAGATGCAGATGCAATATCAGAGGATGAACCAAAAATACTAGATGTTAAAGTTTATACAATTAACCAAGAACGGTTAAATTAAAAAAGATGCCTCAGAATATTCTTTCTGGGGCATCTTTTTTTCGATTTTTTTAATCATAAAAGTATAATTCAAAAGTATCGGTGAAATTTGAATAGAGAACAAAATTCACATAATCTCCTGCTTTAAGACCGGAAAACTCAAAAAAGAATACTTCTTTCATGATGTCTTCAAAATTTGGGTGTAATTTATTAACGAAAATATATTTGCCAGCATTGTCATCGGCCAAACGTCCGACTACAAACAAATCTGTCTGTTTAAGTGCTCTTACTGCATTAAATACAGTAGATTGTGATACCTTTGCACGTCTTGCTAGTGTATCTGAGCCCATTTTCCAAACTCCGCAACCACTTGTCATATAAATGATTTCATCTAACACTTTCTTTTTTCCAGAAGAGAATAATTGTTCAAAAATGATATTTTGATTTTGTAGTTTAGTTCCTATTTTTTAGAGATGAAAAGCAATATGATAACAGTAACTAAAGAGATAATCGTTGTCGTCCTACAACCAAATTAAAATACATGATATGACTAGCTAACCAGCTTTCTAACCAAGCAAAGGTTAGTATTTTTTAGCACTCTTTCTTGTATTATTTGAAAATCAAAGTTCGTAATAGTAATACATGAAAGTGAAATAATGGTTATTAACAGGTACAAATCTAAGAACTTGTGCATTAGAATAGTGATCTGATATTTTCTTTATATTTATAATTTCAGTTTATTAGGGTTTCGAAGTAATGTAAGATGTGTAAGGAAGATTACTTAATGGGAGTGATATATATTGAAAACGCTAGCTGTATTTTGTGGATCAAGTAATGGGGCTTCTAGTGTCTATGTAGAAGTTGCAAAAAGACTGGGTGAAGAATTGGCTAAACGTAATATTACACTTATATATGGAGGGGCAAGTGTAGGGGTTATGGGTGCAGTTGCAGATTCTGTTTTAGCAGCTGGTGGCAAGGTTATTGGAGTAATGCCCAGTTTTCTAGAAAAAAGAGAAATATCTCATAAGAATCTAACTGAACTAATTGTAGTAGATTCCATGCATGATAGAAAAGGAAAAATTGCTGAACTTGCAGATGGATTTATGGCTTTGCCGGGTGGACCAGGAACATTAGAAGAGTTCTTTGAGATTTTCACTTGGGCTCAACTAGGTCTTCATCAAAAACCTTGCGGGCTCTTAAATATTAATCATTATTATGATCCTCTTATTGCTTTTTTTAATCATATGTCTGATGAACAGTTCTTACATGAAAAGTACCGCACTATGGCGTTAGTAGATGAAGATCCAAGTGGACTAATCGACCAGTTTAATTCATATGAAGCACCAACTGTAAAATCTTATATTACTGTAAACAAACCTAATAGATAAATAACAACAGGCTAAGGTTAATAAGATCTTGGACTGTTGTTCTACAAAAAAGAAAATGATAGTTTTAATTGTTTAGTTTTATATATTGTCTCAAATAGGAATTATTAATAGTAAGTAGAAGTAGTAGAAGTATATAAAAAAATGCTTAAAAGTTGAAGGGGATGAATACAGGTTGATAGATATAAGAAATCTTGAAGAAAATGAGTACGAGTTTTTATTGGATATGTTGTATGAGTCCATACATATTCCCGAAAATAAACCGACTAGAGAAGAGTTGTTAAACCTCCCTCATATTAGAAAATATCATGAAGATTGGGGACGTAAAGGTGATAAAGCATTAATTGCTATCGATGAAAATAAACAAAAAGTAGGGGCAGTCTGGTACAGAGTATTTGACGAAAATAATCAAGGTTATGGATATGTCGATGATAATACGCCAGAATTAGGAATAGCAGTAGTTAAGGGTGTTCGAGGGATGGGAGTTGGCACATTACTCATGAATAAAATTATTCAACTTGCGATGGAAGAAGGATATAAATCAATATCTTTAAGCGTAGATCCAGATAACAGTGATGCTGTTCATATTTATAATAAAATTGGGTTTAAGGAACATGGGATGTCTGGTACTTCTATTACAATGGTATATAGGAATTTCGAGCAATAATAAGTATCAAATCATTAAGTTATTAATGTATATTCAATATTAAAATAAACATAGAAACAAAAAAGTCATGTTTGAATTGTTAATCAAAACATGATCTTTTTTAATATTCAATTGTTTAAACAAGCATGGAGATACCATATGATTAAATTAAGACTTGTTAGTGGATGTATTAATAGAAGAATAAGAATTCTCCTCTTTTATTGTCCCCAAAATTCCCTCTTTATCAAGTAAGTCTACAATTTTTGAAAGATTTTCATGATCTTTTACTACGATGAAATTAGGTGAGAAGGGCTTGTTTTTAATCTTTAAAGAAAATTTATAGCCATTATTTACTTTAGGATCCAGTCCATAGAGCTCATGCCAACGACTTATTTTTTCAACTTCATACCCTTTTATTTGATTAAAAGAATAGTACTTACTATCAAAGATTAAACCACTTGTTAAGATAAATAAATTTCCAGGATGTTTAATCACTGTAATGATTACAAGAAATAAAGAAGCAATACTAAATGAGGAAGAACCTAACACATCAGTCATAAGAACAAACCATAATAAGAGAGCCAATAATATTAAAGCGACTGGGGTCCCCCATTTAACAAACAGATAAGACTTCGTATTTTTGCTGAGAGGCTCCATTTCTTTCCACTCAGTAGGAGAAAGAAGGCTATTAAAATCATCTTCTTTAGTAGGGAATAGTGCATTTTTAGAGAGTTGAACAGCTTTACTTAGATTTAATCGATATCGAATTAGTAAGTAAACGCCAAGAACGAAAATAATAGTAAAAATAATATTATACATTTTTTGTGAATCCTTTCTCTACAAATAAAAATAAAAAAAGCTGTTTTCAAAATTTGTTTCTATTGTTATATATGGAAAATTATAATACATAATAGCCGTTTTGAGTTGATATATATAATTTTACGGATAAAAATTACTTATATTAGTGAAAAGTGAGTATTCACGAGATAACTATGGTATGAATTACTTATTGAATGTACTGAGCGTGTATATGAATCAAGAGTAAAAATATAGTTAAGCTCGAATCTAGAAAGATGGAAAATTGACTATTAATGAAGTTTCTAATATTAGAAAAGGGCTTTAATAAAGAAAAATTGTTAAGATTTAGATGCAATACTTAAAATCTACTCAAGTAGCATAAAAGTGGGAAAAAAACATGGAAATTAAGGAGTTACGATTATGTTGGAACCAGTAAATTTTGATGAATTGTTTAAGAAAGTTACTTTGTCAAATTAAGTGCAACACTTGCTCCATGAACGCTTCGTGTGCAGATTTCCAGCCCAAGCATTTTCTTGGGCGATTATTAATTA
>NZ_JBNNTI010000053.1:0-21999 GCF_050278625.1 Viridibacillus sp. NPDC096237
TATCCATTATAAAGGACTTTTTTTATGCACAAAACAAGATTATTGAACATTTTGAGTATTTTTAAAATTAAAGTTATTTTAATGCAACGCTAGTGGTACACTTTAGTATTATTTATTTAAAAATAATGAAACTTTTCCAATATTCGCCTAGTCTAACTACAAATAATTAAAGGAGGGTAAGCGGAATGGATGATATAGAAAAAGAGATACGCTTGCAGCAGGCTATGGATCTTTACGGAGATTATCTGGTGCAGCTCTGTTATACATACGTGCGTGATTGGGGTATAGCGGAAGATGCCGCACAAGAGACATTCATACGATACTACAAAAAAATGGAGCATTTCCGAGAAGATGCTGCATTAAAAACGTATTTATATCGAATTGCGGTGAATGTTTGCCATGACTACATAGCGAGCTGGAAGTATCAAAAGGTACGTATTACCGACTTTTTTGGTAAATGGATTGCATCAAAGCAAACAACAGAGTCCATTGTAATGGATCGAGATACTTCAAATAGGCTTTTACATGCCATTGAAAACTTACCTACTAAATACAAAGATGTGATTGTGCTGTATCATTTTGCAGAATTGTCTTTATTAGAAGTAAGTGAAACACTTAATTTAAACGTCAATACGGTTAAAACCAGGTTAAAAAGAGGTAGAGATATGTTGGGGACGACATTACAAGAAGGGAGAGAATTATATGCTAGATCCAATTCGTGATGTGATGAAAAACGGGTATAAACACGGGAGGTTCTCTATACAAAAGAAACGTGAAACGATTGAAAAAATAAGAGGGAAGAAAAAAACTAATTTATATCCATATATGGCGATGGTTTTAACGTCATTTGCACTTATTGCGTTGATTTTTATATTAATAGAATTGCCTACAGATCAAGAAGAAGTTGTTGTTAGTAGCGGTAACTCTTCAACAAAGGTTAATCAGGCAGTGACACAAACTGTTGAGGAGAGATTGGACTTATTCACTGAATTAGTAAAATTACGTGCTACCGACGATTCAAAAGTCGAGAAGATTGAAGAGCTACGAAATACATTTTTCGTTCAAAATGATTGGTTGTTACAGCGGGCAATCGAAACTGGAAAAAGCTTATTTTATGAGTCACCGGATTTATCTAAAAGTGAAAGAACTTCTCTAATTGAATTGTTACAATATATGAATGCCTACGTTGTAAAGGGGGATGAGGGGGCACCGGAAGTTTACGAGGCTTTTTCAGAAAATCAAGCATTCCGTGATGTAGTATCTAATAGTAGAGAACTAAAAAAGACTTTGGCTAATTACGTAGCCCTGCCAGATTATCCAAAGGATTTGGCAAAACCACTTACGTTTACAGAAAAAGTGGCGAGTCTTCCCATTCTCACATTGGGTTCTTTTATATTATTCGTTCTATTGTTTGTTGCCGTAGTCATTATAACGATACGTGGTAGACGAAGAAATTGGATTTTTGTCCTACCTTTGGTGTTCTTAGTTTTAGGATTGATTGGGCTGTATAATAATCAGGAAGTAAAACTATATGGTGATGATGAAACGATGATGTTGCAATCCATAACTAGCGCTTTAGATATATATGCGGATGAAGGAGAGCCGATTGAAAATATTAAAAATTTAGAATTAGTAACAGCCGCTGCGTACGATGATAAACGGGTGGCATTAGCGAAAGCGGATGATCAATATATACTCGCATCATTTGGCCTGAAGAATGGTCATTATTTATATGAAAAAATGGAGTGGGGTAGTAATATGACATTAAGTAGTTATCAAAGAACGTTCGATGGTGGTAATTTTTCTAGTAGCTTCTATAATAACATACCAAATGTTGCAAAAGTGAAATTCGTAAAAAAAGGATACTCTACTTTTTTTCAAGTAAAACCTCAAGAAACCTTATTTTGGACAATTCCAGGGGAGATTTTAAATGAAGCTTTATCAGAGGGATATTTTGCAGAATTTTACGATGAAAAAGGAAATGTTGTAGAATAAACTACTCGTTTCAAAAGTCAATAGGCTTTTGAAACGTTTTTTTGATTTCACAAGAACTAAAGGCAAAAGCATGACTTGAGTATTTTGCAGTTAACTAACTATCTATCTAATGTATTAAAAAGTGAATGGTGCGAAGAAACGATTAAATTAATAGAATCCTTAAATATCTTTAGGGTAATGAAACAATCAATGTGAACACCATCTCAAAAGTAGATTCTTTAATGAAAGTTAAGCAATCTTACAATGTTGGTGTTCTTTCTGATAGGATTTCAATATCAAGAACCCAATAATTAATCCTATAGCAAAAATTTTTGTCATGATTTGACTGAGAGCTTATAAATTAAAGGTCTAACAGACCAAACTAGGCTATACTAGAGTATGAGAGGAATCCAATTCAATTCCTTTCGAGTAAAGGAGCTGACTTAAATTGTTAAAACAACAAATGGAAAATTATATTGAAAATCATATAAGTGAAAACAAAATTGAGTTGTTTAATATTGAAAAGGAATTCGCAGAAAAACATCAATTACTTTCAAGTGACCTAACTGTTACTAAAAAAGCATTTCATACAGATGTTCTTGAACGCTGCAATAAAGAAACGGAAGAATTGATAGCTACTGAAACTCCTGCTTTCTTAGGAAAATCAATTTCGTATTTGAAAGAACAAGCAAATGAATTTGTTTATGTAGAATCAAGAAATTTTGAGTTAATCCGCATTGACGCGGTTGCGCTTGAATTCGATGATGTATTCGAAACTTATACAGCATTATTTGGCTTGAAATTGCAAAAGAAATTCGGCGAGACTATTAAAAGCTATTTAAATACGCAATTAAATGTAGAAAATGCGAAATATAGTGTCATGTTTTCAGCTGAAGATGGTTTATGGGATGTAAATGTGCCATTGGACTATATAGAAGGTTTTAATGAAGCGCAGTCATTTGAGGATATCTATAACATGATTTATAGGTTCTTTTTCAGATTAGTTGAAGAGATAGAGGGAACACAGTGAAGGATGGGGAATGATTGAGTATTAGAGAGTTTATTTACACATATTCTGGGCATAGAGATGAGTATGATTTGTGTCGCATGGAGATGCGGGCATTTTTTGGATTCGACGTCCTGTCAAATGTGTTAAAAAGTACGATAGAGATTAATCCAAGTAGAAGTCCGTTTATGAAAGAGCGCTTAGAAGTAATATTTGAATGTGAGAGCGTCGAACAAATAGCGGACTTAGTTGAACAACTCGATTTAGATAATGCAACATTTAAAGTTGTTTGTTTGAATGAGTCTGAGCTTGATGCTATGAAAAAGATTGGTCACTCGAAGCGAAGAGAAATCGAACGTAACATAGGTTTACGGATTCAAGGTGAACCTGATTTGGAGCGACCTGAAACTGTATTTGGTATCGTAACTATAGATAACAAATGGTATTTCGGGAACTTAGTCGTTAGTGAACCAATCTGGCTTCATCATCAGCAAAAACCGCATATGTATTCAACTGCACTTAATACACGTGTCGCAAGAGCAGTCGCAAATATTGCAGTTCCACATCCTAAAGGGGTTCGTGCAATAGATCCTTGTTGCGGAATTGGGACGGTGTTAGTTGAAGCATTATCAATGGGAATTGATATCGTAGGAAGAGATATTAATCGACGGGTCGTATTAGGCTCGAGAAAAAATATCGCACATTTCGGACTAAAAGGCGATGTAACAACCGGACCGATTTCAGAGATTGATGATAATTATGACGTTGCTATCATCGATATGCCGTATAATTTATTTACACATATTACAATAGAAGAACAACTTGATATCGTAAAGCAGGCTCATCGATTCACAAAGAAAGTTGTCATAGTAACGATTGACACGATGGACCATATGGTAGAAGAAGCTGGTTTTGAAATAATCGATCGCTGTGAAGCAAGAAAAGGTACTTTTGCTAGACAAGTATTAGTTTGTAAATAATATATGCCCCTACTACATGTTATTTTTCATGTAGTAGGGGTTTTCTATTTATTTGATAAACCTTACAAATCAGTTTAGATTTTAGAAACTTAAATTTTAAAAATGGCTGTATGGAAATATTATGAATTTACTGCGAAGCTATGTAATATTTGGGGGAAAAAGAAGCAAATAATAACAAGAAAAATTTCTTAGGAAATTATCAGCGATTTTCAATGACGAATACCAAAATATTACATTAACTTAAATATACCCTATTCATATATACACGGACGGTGTTATATTTGATGAAAAGTTCTAAATTCAACTATGTGAAAGCGAAGTGCTTAAATTGAAATTTCTCAAACAATTTCATCCATTAGTATGGATCATTTTAGGCGGTACAGTTTTTACACGTATCGCAAGTTTTATGGCTATGCCATTTTTAGCGCTTTATCTACATAAAGATTTAGGAGTCGGTCCTTTACTCATTGGTATTACGATAGGGATTGCGCCATTACTATCAACTATTGGGGGCTTCATCGGTGGTTATTTAACTGATCGATTTGGTAGAAAACGAATCTTGTTAATCACTGTTTTTGTATGGAGTACGGTGTTTATTGGATTTGCTACGACAAATATAGTAGCTATTTTCATAGTCTTAAACGCTATTAATGGTTTATGCCGTTCGTTTTTTGAACCAGCGACACAAGCATTAATGATTGATTTTACTCCGCAAGAAAAAAGAAAACGCCTTTTTTCATTGCGATACACAGCGATTAATATTGCAGCTGTTATAGGTCCAATTGTTGGCGTATATATTGCCAGCTTGTCTAGTCCAAGCGTGCCTTTTTTATTTACAGGGTTTATGTACTGCGTATATGGTGTCTTTTTAATCATTGTATTGAATCGTTATGAAATGAAACAGCAAAAACTAGCATCGCGAATTCAAATACATCATATGTTTCGGATTATTTTATCGAATCGGAAAATGCAGCTGTCGTTCTTATTTTGCAATTACCGATTAGTATCTATTCTGAGCGCTACTCAACTAAATTTACATTATTATTGGGTATTGGATTTTTTGTAGGGGGATTAGCGTTATTTGGAGTGGCAAATAGTAGTCTCATATTTATTATTGGGATGGTTTTTTTTACGATTGGTGAAATTTTCGTATTCCCTACAATGAATGTCCTTATTGACGAAATTGCTCCAGAAACGCAAAAGGCAAGCTTCTTAGGAGCTGCCCAATTCAAAAACTTAGGAAGTTTCATAGGACCAGTAATTGGAGGTTGGTTGTTAGTACATTTTCAAAACTAACTTTTCCTTTTGGTAGCAATTATTGTACTATGTAGTGCAGCTTTTTATAAATCTGCGTTGAATTTAAAGCATTAGGGATTTTACAATTAAAAGAACAAAGAGCAATAATAAAGCCACTCTACAATTTGTAGAGTAGCTTTATTGTATATTCACTATTTGAGATTTTTAATCCTCGCGTAGTTTGCAAATATATATCATTTGAATACTATTAGCATTTAGTGCGTTTTTATCCCAATCACCGTAGACATGCAGTATCTCAAATCCATGTTGTTGTAACAATCTTTCCATTTCAAGTGGAAAAGAGAACCTAAGTGAAATGTTGTCTTCTTCATTAGCTATTAATGTTTCTTAACGATATATGTGTCGTTTTGTCTGACAATGTAGGATGTGTGTCAATACATCATATTCTTCGCGATGATACTCAACTACATTTTCCCCGTAGTTGTTTGTATATGATTGCTCGTATTCATCAATCTTTGATAAGTCATGTAATAACGGATTTCGTGTGTCAAAAATAAAAACGCCATTAGTAATTAGATGTTTCTTTACGGAATGTAATAAAGCATCTTGAGCATTGTTTGTTAAAAAGTGTTGAAAAGAATTGCCTGTCATATATATCAGTGAACTTTTAACAGACAAACTTAATGCTGTACAATCTTGTTTGTAAAAATTAATAGTAACACCTTGTGCTATCGATTTTTGTTTAGCTAGATTTAACATACCTTCATGTAAGTCCACTCCAACCATAGAAAAGTTACGTTTCGCCATAGGAATCGTTAGCCTTCCAGTACCACATGCTAATTCAATAATGGGAAGTGCATCAAATTTAGCCCATTCTAAAATTATATTTAAGTCATTCTTATAATTATCATAAATATAATCATACTGTTTTGGATCTGCATATTTTTCAAAATTGTTCTCAAATATATTTTCCGTCATATATCTTTACCTCTTCTATCATGATTTTGTTGTTTATAGATTCTGTGATAGGAAGAGCATTTTCATAAACTACTTTTCCATCACCTTAGTAGTGTTTCGCATTTAAATCACTCCTCTCATTTATATAGTTAATAATATCATAATTGTTTTTAATTGGTATGTTTCTATTGTTGTTAACAGATCACAAAATAACATATTTTAAGGGTTTTACTATATCTAAATAGAGGGATAATTTTGCTTCACTGATGCAACGCTTGTGCCTTGATTCTTTATCAATAAAAAGGTAAATTAATATGTACTATTATAGAACTGTTCATAATGGAACTGTTTAGAGTGAAAGGAGTGGGGATTTTGAGTCTCGAAAAAAACGCTGTTCTAAGGTCCGAAAAGTTATTACATTCATTTTGGCATGTGAACCATTGTATCAGGAGAATAGTGCAACGAACGGCATTGGAAAATGATCTTACGGTTCCTCAATATGCGCTATTAATAACGATTGCACCATTTGAAGAAATGACACAAAAGCAGCTAGGGAAAGCAACATTTTTTCCTAAAAGTACATTAAGTCAAGCTGTTGATGGACTTGTGCAGGCAGAATTGATAAAGAGGAATCCAGTAGAAGATAATCGACGCGAAATGCTATTGACCCTAAGTGAAAAAGGTCAAGTGCTTTATGACAAGATACAAAAACAAGAAAGTAGCATTCTAAAAGCTTTTGAAACTGCGACTGAGTTACTAAGCGAAAAGCAATATGATGATCTTCTAACATCACAACGCCAAATTACCACGTTATTAGAAGAAGTCATAGAAAGAGGAGAATGATTAAAGTGGTTAAACTACTAAAAAACTTAACAGTTTATAAGTGGATTGTTCTAGCGGTGATTGGACTTGTATTCATTCAATCTATGGCGGATCTGTATTTACCTACTCTTATGTCAGACATTATCGATAAGGGAGTAGTTGTAGGTGATACGAAGTATATTTGGAAAATTGGAGGAATAATGCTAATAGTGGCTGCATTCGGAGTGTGTGCTTCGATTGTGGCGAGCTATTACTCATCAAAAGCGGCAATGGGATTTGGTCGTGATATTCGCCGTAAGGTGTTTAATCATGTTGAAGAGTTTTCACTTCAAGATTTTGATGAAGTGGGAACAGCCTCACTAATTACAAGAACTACAAATGATATTACGCAAGTACAGCAAGTAGTGATTATGTTGCTACGAATGGTCGTAAGTGCACCGATAATGTTTGTCGGTGGATTAATAATGGCGTTATCTAAGGATGCCAAACTATCTCTCATTATCGTTGCAACGATACCTGTATTATTGGGTGCAGTGCTTTTCATCGTGACTAAAGGTATACCACTCTTTAAATTAGTCCAAACACGTTTAGATCGATTAAATTTAGTGTTACGTGAAAATTTAACTGGGATACGAGTGATTCGTGCTTTTAATCGTGAAAAACAAGAGAAAGTTCGTTTACAAAAGGCTAATAAAGATTTAATGGACGTTTCTATCAAAGTTAATAAGATAATGGCATTTTTAATGCCAGTAATGATGCTAGTCATGAACTTAACTGTTGTTGGTATCATTTGGTTTGGTGGAATTCGCATCGATAACGGTGGCATGCAAATAGGGGACTTGATGGCTTTTATTCAATACGTCATGCAAATTATGTTCGCACTTGTTATGGCATCAATGATGTTTGTTATGGTTCCGCGAGCTGCAGTATCTGCTAAGCGTATTAATGAAGTACTTGAAAAGAAACCAACAATTCTAGATGAAGGATCTATTGCGGTCAATCGTGAGCAAGGAACTCTAGAATTTGACAATGTCTCCTTTACTTATCCAGGAGCAGAGGAGCCTGTTTTATCGAATATTAGTTTCCGCGCAAAATCAGGTGAAATTACTGCTATTATTGGGGGAACCGGTGCTGGGAAATCAACGCTTGTGAATTTAATTCCACGTTTTTATGATGTGACTAGTGGTACGATTCGAGTTAATGGCGTGGATTTAAAAGAGGCATCAATCGAAGAAGTTCGTTCGAAGATTGGATATGTTCCGCAAAAAGCACTACTCTTTACTGGTACGATTGCTGAAAATATTCGCTTTGGTAAAGAAAACGCTTCGCAGGAAGAGATTGAACATGCTGCGCGCATAGCCCAAGCAGAAGATTTTATTAGTAAAATGGATAATGGATATGAATCTGAAATCTCACAAGGTGGTTCAAATGTATCTGGTGGTCAAAAACAGCGACTTTCAATTGCGCGAGCTTTAGTAAGAAAGCCGGATATTTATGTTTTTGATGATAGCTTTTCAGCGCTTGATTATAAAACCGATGCAAGTCTACGTGCAGCTCTAAAAGAAGAAACAAAGGATGCAACAATGTTACTGGTTGCACAGCGTGTAAGTACTGTAGTTGATGCGGATCGTATCATTGTTTTAGATAAAGGAGAAATCGCTGGCATTGGTACACACAAAGAGTTGCTTATAGAAAATGATGTGTATCGTGAAATCGTTAAATCACAGCTCTCAGAGGAGGAAATCGCATGAGTAAGCATAGAAATACGCAACCTCAAGGCGGCGGTCCAATGGGGAATGGCGGTAATATGATGATGGCTGGACAAAAAGCTAAAGACTTTAAAGGTACGTTTCGCCGTCTACTTAGCTTTTTAAAACCACAAAGTAGTCAATTAATCATCGTGTTATTGGCGGCCATTATGAGTACTGTTTTTATGGTTGTTGGGCCGAAGATTATGGGGAATGCGATTACTAAATTATTTGAAGGGGCATACAGCAAATTCAAAGGGGTTCCAGGTGCAGAAATTGACTTCCATGCAATCGGTCAACTTTTACTCTTACTAGCTGGACTATATGTAATAAGTAGTTTGTTTTCGTATATTCAACAATATATCATGTCTAGTGTCGCTCAAAAAACGGTTTATAATTTAAGAACAGAAATCAATGAAAAGCTAGAGAAGCTTCCGCTTAAATACTATGATGGACGTGCAAATGGTGAAACTCTAAGTAGGGTTACGAATGATATTGATACCATTGGTAGTACATTACAGCAAAGTGTGACACAGTTTATCACATCAATTGTAACGATTGTTGGAATCATCATCATGATGTTAACAATTAGCCCGCTGCTGACGTTAATATCAATTGTAAGTCTACCACTCTCTATTTTCGTTATTAAACCAATTTTGAAAAGGTCGCAAAAGCACTTTGCAGATCAACAAAAAACACTTGGGCAGTTGAATGGTCATATTGAAGAAATGTACACAGGTCATCAAGTAGTGAAGGTTTTTGGTCATGAGAAAAAAGCGGTAGCAGAGTTCGATGAAGTAAATGAAAAATTGTATCAAGCAGGACGTAAAGCGCAGTTTATCTCGGGAATGATCATGCCATTAATGTCTTTCATCGGAAACTTAAGTTATGTCGTTATTAGTGTTGTTGGTGGTATTTTAGTAACGCAACGTGCCATTTCAATCGGTGATATACAAGCATTTATTACGTATACACGTCAATTTACACAGCCAATTGCACAAACAGCAAACATTGCGAATATTATCCAGTCAACGATTGCAGCTGCAGAACGTGTCTTTGAGTTGTTAGATGAAGAAGAGGAAGTAAAAGAAGTGACAACTTCCAATTTAACACAAGCAAAAGGTGCTGTTACATTTGAACACGTTAGTTTTGGATACAGCAATGAATTATTAATAGAAAACATGAACATTGAAGTACTTCCGGGTCAAACAGTTGCGATTGTAGGTCCAACCGGAGCTGGTAAGACGACACTAATTAATCTGTTAATGAGATTCTATGAGTTAAATGATGGGGAAATCAAAATTGATGGTATTGATACACGTAATATATCACGCGAAAACCTTCGGAAAACATTTGGTATGGTGCTTCAAGAAACTTGGCTTTTTAACGGTACGATTCAAGAGAACTTGGCTTTTGGGAAAGAAAATACGACTGATGAAGAAATATTCACGGCTGCCAAAACAGCTCGTGCAGATCACTTCATTCGTACCCTTCCAGACGGATATGACACAGTTTTAAACGAAGAAGCATCCAACATTTCACAAGGACAAAAGCAGCTTTTAACAATTGCTAGAGCAGTGCTTGCTGATCCTCCAATTATGATTTTGGATGAAGCAACTTCAAGTGTTGATACGCGTACAGAATTGTTGATCCAACAAGCGATGAATCGTTTAATGGAAGGACGAACTAGCTTCGTTATTGCACATCGTCTTTCAACTATCAGAGACGCTGACTTGATTTTAGTGATGGATCAAGGAAAAGTAATTGAACAAGGAACACATCAAGATTTGTTAGAAGAAGACGGGTTTTATGCTGACCTCTATAACAGTCAATTTTCAAATGAAAAAGCGATGTAAAAAATGAAGCCTTGATTCCACTTTAGAGTCAAGGCTTTTTGACTTTCAAGGGACAGAATAGTCAGTTATTTTTGAGTTGTATATAACAACAAATGACAATATAATGAAATAAATAGAATATTATATTTGCAGAAATTACAGCCCGAATACCATGATAAAAAATCGGAGGTAAGAAATGATTATTTCTTTTAAATTAATGTCGTCAATAAGTTTTCAAGAAGCGCACGAATTATTTAATAGAGGGTTTGAAGGTTATTTATTACCGATGAATTTACCTTTTGACACATTCGTTAGTAAGTTTGGTAATGAAGGATTATCTCCATCGATTTCCATTGTTGCATATGATGATGTAGAGCCTGTTGGATTTGTACTACAAGGAATTAGAGAAGTGAATGGTCAAAAGATTTCATGGAATGGTGGAACAGGGATTATTCCTGAATATCGTGGGAAGAAGTTAGGCTTTTTTTTGATGCAGGAAGCGGAGAAAGTCTTAATGGACAAAAAAGTTTCTATAGCAACATTAGAAGCACTTTCAGAAAATAGACCTGCCATATCGTTATATGAGAAGTGTGGTTACAATGTAATTGACGATTTGCTCTTTTTATCTTCTAATGGAATATTAGAAGGTCAGTTACCGAATATAAATGACTATGAAATATTTAGATTGCCTGCTGTGCAAGCAATAGAGTCAGATTTATTTCCAGCTATTGTACCTTGGCAAACGGATGCTAGCAACACGCCTAAAATAGGTGGTGAAGCTGTGGTGATTACAAAAAATGGAGAGATGCAAGCTGCATGTCTTATTCGAAAAAAACAAGTATTCGGTAATGAGACGGAAAGTATTACATTATTTCAAGTAACCGAAAATGGTGATGAAAATGCATTAAATACATTACTTGCTTATGCTTTAGAATATGACAAGCCTATAAATCGCTCAACATATAACTTTTTAAAAGGGAATGGACGCACAGTTTCCTTATTGATGGAAAAGGGATTTGAAGAGACGCCAGTATCACAAGTTTTCATGACTAAAACGTTTTAATATAACCAGTTCATCACTTATTAAAGTGACTGAACTGGTTGTTTTTATGATGATTACTATCGCTACAGTATTTAATAAAGTACTGAGAATCACTATTAATACTGTTTTCCCTAAACGTTGAAAGGGTTATTCATTAACATTTGATATACTTCCTGAAGACCTAGTGTTTAATAAATATGTAACCATTGAAGTTGATAAGAAAAGGAGGATTAGAGAATACAAACTTTGGTCTTAATGATGTGGACATCTCCGGATTTTCAAAGGGAGAAACGATTCAATTTGAACTTGTTGGTGAGAAATGCTCAACTTAACGCTTCAACTAAAGGACTAGGTGATTTGAAGAACACAGGGGCAGAAAAATTTCACAAGGGGAAGGGTTTATATTGCAAATTAGAAATTCGGCAAAAGCAATAATATTTAAAGATTCAAAGGTTTTATTAACTAAACATCATTATTTGGACGGTTTCTTTTACATTTTCCCTGGTGGTGGACAAGAACATGGAGAAACCCTTAGCGAAGCCATTGTAAGAGAATGTTTGGAGGAAGTAGACGAAAAAGTAGTCGTAAAGCAACTATTACACATTCGTGAATACATAGGGAAGAATCATGAATACGCTGAAATACATGGACAAGTTCATCAAATAGAATTTTATTTTATTTGTGAATTAGTAAATAATACGGGAGAACAAAAAAATCCTTCTAACCCAGATTCTCATCAAGTTGGTATCGAATGGATAGATGTAGAAAATTTAATGGACTATCGAATTTATCCTAAATCAATTAGAAAATATATCATCGATTATTCTAATGGAATAAGTAGATCTGTATATTTAGGTGATAATAATTAATGGGGCTTTTGTTAAATGTACGGTAATTCCATAAACGAAATATAGATGGTTCTACACGTTTGTAGAGCCATCTATATTTTTTATGCCCTATCTTAATGATATTGTTTGTTCATTTTCTTATTTACTTCAACAAGCTTCCGTTATTTGTAAGCGCCAAATATAGCCCACCTTCTAACCTTTTTCATGTTATGTGATAATCACATTACCATCATTGGTTAGGAGGTTTTTTCGTGACAAGAGACGAACGGCAAGCCATGTGGCAGGCGTGGATTGAAACATTTAAAGCAAGTGGTGAGTCTAGCGTCACTGCCTGGTGTGCCACAAACGATTTCAGTTGCCCGATGGACAAACAACACAACCACTAGCGATTAGCCATCGACAATTACACTGGTTACTCGATGGTCTACCACATGAACAAAAACAAGCTCATCCAAAAGTTTCTGCAAAAGTCATTGTGTAAAAAAGGAATTCGTCGAGTCATGTCGAATTCCTTTTACTATGGAAAAATCAGTAGCGGTCACCTCATCTACAATTGAAGAACTCGCAGCGAAAAACATGGAGCTGGAAAAACAAGATGAAGCGCTGCATAGAGAAAGAAAAAATGCAGATGATGTCGAAATTAATAAAGAAATACACTATCCTGTAGACAAGAGGAAGATTTCCACTCTAAAGAATGCAACTCTTTCTATTTATATTAATGAAAGAATTGTATCTTTTCATTAATTGATTAATTACAACCAAGTTCATTCTGTAAAATATCCAATAATCCCATCAACAATACCTTTTTTTGATTTTGTTTGGAATTCTTCTGAATTCATTCGTTTCTCATCACTTTCATTCGAAGTAAATCCTAACTCAATTAAAACAGCTGGAGTTGAATTCTCCCTTAAAACAAGATAATCACTACCTTTAACGCCTCTATTTCGAGTATCTATTTCTTGATTGAAAATAGCTTTTTGTATGCTCTTTGCTAATTTCTTATCTGACCATTTATTCGCTCCATAATGAGTTGTTATTCCTTGCACACTCGTATCTTCAAAAGCATCATGATGAATGCTAATGTAAAGATCTGCTGAATGATTTTTAGCTATATTTACCCGTGCTTGTAATTCTTCTTTTTGCTTGGTCTCTAACAATAAGCTAGTATCCTTTTCACGTGTTAAAATGACTTTCGCATCCGTTCTCTCTTCTAACTCTTTTTTTATATTTTGGGCTACTTTTAAATTAAGATCTTTTTCTATTGTTCCATGTTTCTTTCCCTTTGTTCCTATGTCTCTCCCGCCATGACCAGGATCAATTACAATTGTTTTCCCTTTCAAACGTAAATCATCAGTTGTTACATTTTTATGTGCTTGTACCTTAAATAAAATGAAACTTGCACTTATAAATACTAGTATAAATAAAAAGACTTTCGTCATTTTTTTCATCAAATACTCCTCCTTAAGCTTACTTAAGTATAGGATAGAAAAAACTATTTAAATAAAAAGTAGGGTAAACTTAAAATTTTTATTAAATTATTAAATTAGATTCAGCACCATTGTTCGTATTAAATTACTTTCGGCAGAAATCGTTACGTTATGTTGCTCTACAATATTTTTTTGCAATAAATAAACCAATCCCTGTACTATCTTGCTGTTGGGTTCGTGCTTTATCACCTGTATAAAACATATCGAAAAGATACGGCAACTCTTCCTCTGGAATACTATCTCCATAATTAATAATTTGTACGACAACTTCTCCATTATCAATATGCCCATTCAGAAAAGCGGAGTATAAGTAACGCACTGCCAATTATAGCAAATTGGATTGAGATTATTCCGCTAACCTTCAAAAAATACAATAAAAGTTGATTTTGGAGTTTTTTGTTTGATTAACTTTCCCCCTTCTGTGAATCAGGTGAAATCTTTAAGGCTTCGTCAAACTGTCTTTAATAGGTGCTATTCATAAAAAAACTCCACATGTAGTATGTAAGGAGATTAGCTCATGGGTTATTTACAAATAGTAGGTGGGGAATATTTGACGCTTACCATTATTTAGAATGTTTATTTATTCTAAGCGTATTTTTATATTTGTGGATAGGCTACGCTAAGTTAGATAGTTCTTATAAGGGCTAGTACACTAAAATTACTATCCTAAGGAGCGTGTCAAAAATGAGAAGAGAACGTAAAACGTATACCCCTGAATTTAAGCTACAAATAGTGAAGCTTTATGAAAATGGGAAGTCCCGTGCGGATATTGCCAGAGAATATGATATTACAACTTCTGCGTTAGATCGGTGGATTAAAAATCATCAAGAAATGGGCTCATTTTCAGCGAAAGAAAATCGTACAGAAGAAGAAAAAGAATTATTGCGTCTACGTAAAGAAAATCAACGCTTGAAGATGGAGAACGACATTTTAAAGCAAGCAGCGCTGATCATGGGACGAAAATAGATGTGATTCGTAAGAACGCTCACAAATATTCGGTATCAGCAATGTGCGACGTCCTGCAAATTCCAAGAGTTCATACTATTATCAAGTGAAGAAAAGCGAAGACGACGAAAGACAAGCTGAAGAGGCTGATTTACAGGAGCGCATTTACGTTATTTTCAAACAAAGTCGTCATAACTATGGGACACGTAAGATCAAGAAAGAACTAGAGAGGCAAGAGAAAGTCGTTTCAAGACGTCGCATTAGTCGTATCATGAAACAGCTCGTTCTTGTCTCTAACTATACAGTGGCCTATTTTAAACCACAGAAAAAGCGTAGCAACGAAGCACAAATAGCCAATGTTTTAAATCGTGAATTCCAACAAGAAAAAGAGTTATCAGTTTTAGTCAGTGATTTAACATACCTACGCGTCGGGAAAAAATGGCATTATGTATGCTTATTTGTTGACCTCTTTAACCGTGAATTAGTCGGTGCAAGTGTGGGTCCGAATAAAGACTCAAACCTTGTATATAAAGCGTTGAGTAGTATTAAAAGCAACTTAACCAATGTGCAATTATTCCATACCGATCGTGGTTCTGAATTTGATAATCAGCTAATGGCAGAAACGACAGAAGCATTTGGTATCCAACGCTCACTTAGTGCGAAAGGATGCCCGTATGATAATGCCGTGGCCGAAGCAACATATAAAAGCTTTAAAATTGAATTTGTGTACCAACGCACTTTCCTCTCTCTTGAACAGCTTGATCTTGAACTTTGGGATTATGTGAATTGGTTTAACAATATTCGGATTCACCAAACATTTGGCTATCTTACGCCAACTGATTTTAAGCAGCAGTCCTTATAAAAGTTGTCCAGTTTAGTGTTGACATTCCAAATAGTAAATATAGAAAAATGCTTATTAAAGAATTAGCGAAATAGTCAGACGATCATTTATTAAATTTAAATACCAAACAGTTTACAATTAAAAGTGATACAATAAATAAAGACTTGATTCCGTTAAGGAGTCAAGTCTTTTGCATGATGTAGAATATGATATCCCTAACTAACAAGCTTAGTGAAAGAGAAGATGAGAACTATAAAAATCGGGCAACAATAGAGAATACAACAATAAGTAGTAAAAATCCAATAAGCGTATATCCTATTAAACGAATTCCTTTTGGCTGTTGTTGTAAATGCATTTTCTTATGAGATGGAGAGCCCATTATTTGATTATCAGACCTCATCGGATTAAAAATTGAATCGTCATCTGAATTAAATTTACTTGATTCATCTTGAATAATTTGTTTATTTTCTTCCATCGTATTACCTCCCTAAATAGGTTGGAATGAAACAACTTAATTAATTGCCAATTCAATCTAATTATACGTAATATTTATATTCATTGGTAGGTTTAATAGGAATTTGGAATTACTATAGTATTGCTCGATATATTCAAGTAAAGCATCTTATATTTATTGTCATTAAAGTCATGACGTTAGTAATAAGGAGGACATCATAAATGATATTTTCGTAAAGCTTCATTTACTTTTTCACTTAAATCAGTTAAACCTTGTGCTAGCGTCGTAATGCTGTGAATAGCTAGTATTTGTTCATCAATAGACGCCGTCACTTCTTCGGAAGAAGCTGCGGTTTGTTCTGAAATAGCAGAGACATTTTGAATGGCATCACTGATAGCTGCACTTTGTTTTATCACTTGTTGAATTTCTACATGTAACTTTTCCATTTCATTAACTGTTTCTTGGACAGAATCTGAAATCTTCAGGAATTCAACTTCTGTTTCATTGACAGCACCATTTAATTGTTTAGAAATGGCGTAGGTTGTAGACATTGCTGTCACAGTGTTTTCCACTTCTTGTTCAATTCCAGAAATCATTTGCTGTATTTGAAGCGTCGATTTACTAGATTCATCAGCTAATTTACGCACTTCTTCAGCAACGACAGCAAAACCTTTACCGTGTTCGCCAGCCCGTGCAGCTTCAATGCTTGCATTTAATGCCAAAAGATTGGTCTGCTGTGAGATGTTATTAATGGCATCTGTAAAAGTAGAAATATCTTTTAGTTTTGTATTTAGATTTGTGATACCGATACTGATTTGTTCGGATGCTTGTGTAGATTGATTATTAGATTCTTTTAGTATGTTAACGATTTTTTTCCCTTTACTTGTCGCTTCTTCAGAAATAGCTGTTATTTCTTTTATATGTTTATTTTGATTGTTCATTTCCTTCATGGAAGAGGTTAACAACTCAAGACTAATATTTGTTTCTTCTAAGTTTGAAGCTTGTCCTACTGCACCTGTTGCAATTTCTGTCATAGCGGCACCGATTTCGTCACTACTTGCAGAGGTCTCTTCTGATGCAGCAGATAGTTCATTCGCAGAAGTAACTAATGATTCACTTGTTTGTTGTACATCTAAGAGTAGGACACGTAAATTTGAAGTCATTCGATTGAAAGAAGTACCGAGTTGGCCAATTTCATCGTTAGATTCAGGTAGCTTTTTATTTCGTAATTCACCACCTGCTATCTGCAACGATGTTTGCGAAACAGTGCTTAACAATGCGAATTTTTTCCTTGTAGTAAAATAGAAAGTTGCTAATCCTAGTACTACCGAAATCGAAGTTAATAGAATAGTAATCCATTTTAGCTTCGTGAGTGAGGCATAAAACTCATCAGTGTATGCGCCTATTCCAATATGCCAATCCCATGGTTCAAAATAGGTCATATAAGAAATTTTCTCGCGTTCAGATTCTCCTTCTTTATTGATCCAGCTGTATGTATAAAAGTGGTCTTCATATATTTTTGATTGGGAAATGCTTACTAAATCTCGAACGACAAATTGACCACTATTATTTTGGAAATCTGTTCGGTCTTCATGTAATGGAATCACTGGATGCATGGTAACTCGAAGATCTGAATTATATGCAAATAGATAACCTTGATTTTTATAAACAAATGCTGATTTACTATAGTTATGTAGAAGCGTATCACTCTCTTCTTGAGGTCCTATTAATATATTTCGAGCTTTTTCTTGTGCTTTTTCTTTTGTAAGGTTACCTTGCTCCACTTCATCATTCAATAATCTAAGTACCTCGGTTGCCCCATTAGTTAAATGAGCCAAATCTAACTTTCCACTAGTTATTAACGCTTTTTTTGCGTAGTAATAACTTGTTGTACCAATAATAGTACTTACTGATGTAATCAAAGCAAAAATTAAAACTAGTAATTTAAACGAAATTGTACTGGTTGTTCCTTTTTTCTTTAACATGTAGTAGCTCCCTTTCCGTAAAATATGAAATGTGAAACAGTTAAATAAATGGAATTATTGAATTAATTTGACCTCCTTTTTTTAATATAATCCAATCCAATTTAACATTTGAATAATGAAAAGTAAACATATTGTACTGAAAAAATGAAAATATATATATATATTAATAGGTATTTTAGTTTATGTTAAATTTTGAAGTAAGAAAGAGAAAATGCTTATTTCAGTTTGTCAAAAGTCTAACTATTTCATAGTGGAATCATAAAGAGGTAACAAAAGTTACTTATCATCAGATGCTATTTAAGCAGCTGTATATAAAAGAGGGTGTCGTAAAAGTGATTGAAACACTTTTGCGACACCCTCTTTTAATGGATCGTTGATACTAGTAATTTATAAGGGATATAAGGCAATCCAAAAGATTCTTCAACACTTATATAATATGCTCCCTTTCTAATGTTGGTGTAGTAAATTGCTTATACTTTGTTTCCTTCGTATAGTTTTGATAGACATTATAACTTAAAATTTGATACTTGCTATTAGTTATGTATACTATTGTCCCTGAGTATGGATATATGCAAACAGTGTGTGTTTCTCCGGTTTTAATCGTATTGCAGGCTAATCTTTGCCCCGTATTCAACTAACAGGGCAGTATAGTTGAAGAAGGAGTTTAAATTAAACAACTAGAATTTATTAGTTTAACCAAGATTGTGTGGAAAGGATGGTTCTATGCCCAAACCAGAAATAACCTTAAAGTTAATAGAGAATATTGCTGACATTAAAAATGAAATTCATAGAAATTACCTTTATTCAATTGAGGATGTCTTCACCTTGTATTCAGTTTATATAAATGAAAATGAAGTTGCTGTCTGTAATATAAATAAAAAAGAAACAGGATTTGATGTAGTTGATTTTATTGGTTCTGGTAGTTGTATAAAATTAATTGAAGAGAAACTGGGGAGTTGGGAGTGATTTTCTAAATCAAGTAACGGGGGCTTTACTTGAAGAGCACTGAGCTGTTTAGACAGCTCTTAGTTTTATTCATCTTTAAGGGTAGGATAGTTCAATAAAGAATTGAAATTGATGGGAGGAAATTGTAATGATCGTTAATACAAAAGAATTTTTTGTTCATAATTTACGATATATAGTGAGGTCAGCAATAGAAACTGATGCGAAAAACCTATCTGAAATAAGATTGCAAATAGATGGTGAAACAGAGAATTTAGATAGGGAAAAGGGCGAGGCGTACATAAATGAATCAGGTTTTAAACAAATAATTAAAGATGATACAGAAAGTGATAGTAACCTATTTTTAGTTGCTGAAGTTAATCAAAGAATTGTAGGTTTTTCAAGATGTGAAGGGAACAAATTGAAAAGAACTTCTCATAAAGTGGAATTTGGAGTCTGTGTATTAAAAGAGTACTGGGGATATAGAATGGGGACAAATTTATTAAAAGAATCTATTCACTGGGCAGATTCAAATGGAATAATGAAAATGACTTTGAATGTTCTTGAAACCAATGAAAAAGCTATGAAGACGTATAAAAAATATGGTTTTGAAGTGGAAGGTATTTTAAACAAGGACAAACTTCTATCTGACGGAAATTACTATAATACCATTTTAATGGGTAGGTTTAATGAATAAGGATTAAAGAACAAACAAATTTCAAAATTTCCTGAACTAACGGGTTGTTTGAGTTGAAGATTATAGGGCTTTGGGGTCGGGGTTAAAGCAATTGCTTTTTCTACAAAATTTTTATTTTCACAGTTTGAAATCAGTCCAGTTATTTCAGTTTCTCCACCGTTCTCTCTTGCGACTTTTTTGGCGAATTAATGTGGGAACCTCTCAAACGCTGTGGGCATAAGCTGATAATATATGTCGATTTGAAAGGGTGTTTTGTACATGTTTCCTTATCTCCAAAAAATTCATCAACTCCCATATTCCGATTATAGGTTTATGCCCGGCGGGTATTATTACCCGCCTTATTCTGAAGGATGTTGGCTCTGCAATAGTGACCTCGAATCGGATGAAAGATACCATTTACCCACACAACAACGGCTTACCTTCGTGCTAGTGCATGGTTCTTGGGCTGACGCTCACTTCTGGGACGGCGTAGCAGCGGTGCTGCGCAGTCGAGGGCATGCCGTCTATACGCCGGAATACGCAGGTCACGGCAAAGATCCGAACAAAAATGTCACGCATGCGATGATTACGAAGTCCGTCGTTGATTTTATAACGAAACTGAACCTACACAACTTTGTTCTCGTAGGGCACAGCTTCGGCGGAACTGTCATCCAAAAGGTTGCAGAACAGGTACCAGATCGCATAAAGCGCCTTGTCTTCTGGGACGCGTTCGTACTGAAAGACGGCGAATCGGTTGTCGATGAGTTCCCGACTCAGATGAGGCAAAGTTTCGAGCTACTTAGAGCCAGCTCAATGGACAATACGATCATGCTACCATTTCCACTGTTTCGAGATTTTTTCGTCAATACGGCCACCTTAGAGGAAGCCAAACAGATGTATGCAAGCGTCACTCCGGAACCAGCTAGGCCACTTTTCGAAAAGCTAGATCTTAAAGCATTCTACGCGCTGTCCACTCCCAAAAGCTATCTCTATTTCTACCAAGACAACGCATTGCCACAAGGGGAGGGCTTCGGCTGGCATCCGCATATGTCAATACGGCTAGGCCAGTCCCGTCTAATCGTCGGGGACGGTGACCACTTTACGGATTCGCGTACAAGACCGGCTATGCTGGCGCAGAAGATTTACGAGGCGGGTAGGGACTGACATGCAGTAAGAGCATTTTATTGTGTGATCAGAACAAGAACGAGCTTTAATCCGCCAAGAATCAGGGATTGATAGAAAAGGAAACAAGAGGTATTTAAAAAGGCCATACTTTGCAGGTTCCTCTTTAAGTATTAGTATTATCTAATTAACTAACATTCTCTTGTTCAACTAACGAGGGCGTTTCTACAATGGGAACGCTTTTTTGCTTATCGGGTAGGTTAGTGAAGTAAGAAAAAGAATTTTACATTACAGGCGGGGAATCATAAATGTAAGGAGATAAACTGTGGGTACAATGTTATAAAGGGAGACTGGCCGCCTCCCTCTATCCAAATTTAACAGTAGTAATATCCTAAGCCATCATAACTTTTCCAGTCACAACCGTTGCCAGTTCTTGTACTGGGACTTCTACCGCCATCATTCTCCCAGCGATCAATTTCCCAGCACTCATCGTCCCAGCTGTCCGGTATTCCTCCGCCACTTGCAGGGGTACCAGTGCCCACTACTGAAATAATCACAATATCAACATTGACATTTTATACATCATCCTTTTTTTGAAAATTCATATCTATATCTATATTATGTAATGTATATGTTTTAGTTCATCGCCTATACATAATCAATCATTATTTGAGCAAGATACGTAAGGATTTCAGTCTTTTTTCTTTTGTCAATTTATTCAATCCTGAAAAGAATGGATATAACTTTAATCCAAGTTTATTACTCCGAGTAATTAATGAAACAGTTCTTTCTATGATATTCTCCCTTTGTTTACAGTTTTATAGCATGAAAAACAGATTTAGTGTAATAGAAGTCAGTAAATGCTGATTGAAGATAATCAAACTCTATTCAAAAGGTACAATTTCTCCTTCTTAAACGTATTTTACTGAATTGGAGTATATAGGTATAGACATAGGCGTTATGTATGTTTAATATAAAATTTGACACTAGCGTTGCATTAAAATAACTTTAATTTTAAAAATACTCAAAATGTTCAATAATCTTGTTTTGTGCATAAAAAAAGTCCTTTATAATGGAT
>NZ_JBNNTI010000054.1:0-19786 GCF_050278625.1 Viridibacillus sp. NPDC096237
CGTTCCCATGCCGAACACGGAAGTTAAGCTCTTTAGCGCCGATGGTAGTTGGGGGTTTCCCCCTGTGAGAGTAGGACGTTGCTAGGCACACTAAAACACAGCTGATATAATCAGTTGTGTTTTTTTATTTGTCTTAAATATATGAATTACGTGAAAGTCATGAATAGTAATGAATTTGGATGGCGATATTGTACGATCACATGGATTTGAAATAGTAGAATCATTTTTATCTATTTAAAGGCTAATCTAAATGTTGAAATGGTATTACAGAGTTTCAAAAATATTGCTTGGCAATGGAATTTCGTTATTTAAGACAGACGGAAATTTACAAGTTTTAAATAATACCCTGTATAGAGAGTTTATGTAATGTCATTATTAGGTCTATTAATGATTGTCGATTACTAGTTTTCGATTAATTTTGAAGCATAATTAAAGTTAACAGACAGTTTTAAGTAGTAGAAATGCTTGAATAGAGCCAAGCCATATCAGCTGGATAAAGTAAAATATTTTATGTAAAAGTAATTTTTTTATGAAATTCTATTGTCAAAGGCTAGATTAACTGATATAATAAATCTTGTCTTAAAGAAATGGTCCGGTAGTTCAGTTGGTTAGAATGCCTGCCTGTCACGCAGGAGGTCGCGGGTTCGAGTCCCGTCCGGACCGCCATTTACTTTTAAATTCAAATGTAAACACAGCTAATGTAGCTGTGTTATTTTTTTATGTCTAAAAATTTTTAGCCCGTTCACTTTGAACATTTGTGGTGCTTTAGGTAAACTATAGTTAATGTAAGTTTGAGAGGATAAGGTTGAATGACAATTGAGATATTGGTTAATTCATTAGAAGAAACACAAAGTCTTGCTTTGAAACTGGCTGCTTTGCTGGAAGCACAAGATGCGATTACACTCGAAGGAGATCTTGGTGCAGGTAAGACGACTTTTACACAGTCTTTGGCTAAAGGATTGGGAATTACACGTACAGTGAATAGTCCAACCTTTACGATTTTAAAGCAATATGAAGGTAGGTTGCCATTCAATCATTTAGATGTCTATCGACTAGCTGATAGCGATGAGGATTTAGGCTGGGATGAGCTGTTTTTCGGTGATGCTGTATCTGTAATAGAATGGGCTCACCTTATTGAACAAGATTTGCCTGCTGAACGTCTAGGGATTGAAATCCATCGAATAGATGAGAATAAAAGACGATTTTTATTGAAACCAATCGGTAAGCGTTATGAACGATTGTGTGAGGAGTTAATGAAATGATTTGGTTAGGATTAGATACATCGAATTCCCCGTTAGCTGTAGCAATTGTAAAAGATGGTCAAGTTGTTGCGGAGGAAGTAGCGAATATTAAATTAAATCATTCAATTGGAGCGATGCCTGCAATTGAGCGATTGTTTGAAAGAACGAAGATAAAACCAGCTGAAGTTGATGTAATTGCAGTTGGTGAGGGCCCTGGTTCTTATACAGGTGTGCGCATTGGTGTTACGATTGCTAAGACACTTGCTTGGACGTTGAAAAAACCACTAGTTGGCATTTCTAGTTTAAAGCTCTTAGCGGCAAATGCAGTACTTTATAATGGTGTTGTATGCTCTATTATTGACGCGAGAAGGCAAAATGTCTATGCAGGTGCTTATAATACGTCAGCAGGTCTAACGACAGTAGTTGAGGATGGGCATTATAGCTTGCAGGGCTTACTTGAAAAATTAAAGGACCTAAATGTACCTGTGATGTTCGTTGGACATGATGTAGATTTATTTTGGGAGTCAATTCAAGTTCAACTAGGAGATCATGCAGTACGTGCTCCTTTTACACTGGATCTACCTAGTGCTAGTCAGCTAATCCAATTAGCTTCACAACAGGAATTACCTGATGTTGAAGCTGTACATTCATTTGTACCTCAATATCGTCGTTTAGCTGAGGCTGAGGCAAATTGGATAAAAGAGCAGAAAGGTCAGTAATAGGTGAAATGATGATTACTTATCGAGAGATGACAGTGGCGGATGTACCAGCAGTGCATGCAATTGAAGTTGAAGTATTCCCGTCACCGTGGACGATGGATTCTTTTTATCATGAAATGACTACAAATACACAAGCTACCTATGTTGTTGCTGTGGACGACACAGAGCAAATTGTAGGGTTTTGTGGCATGTGGATTGTATTAGATGAAAGTCAGATTACAAATGTGGCAGTAACGGCATCTGCCAGAGGTTTAGGAATAGGTGAAGGACTAATGCGTGAAGCAATTCGTATCGCTCGTGAAAGGGCAGTTGTGGTCATGAGTTTAGAAGTACGTGTTACAAACACAGTTGCCCAAAATCTTTATCGTAAACTTGGCTTTCAAAATGGTGGTATCCGCAAAGGCTACTATACAGATAATCAAGAGGACGCTCTTGTCATGTGGGTGAATTTATAATGGAAAATCGATATATATTAGGAATCGAAAGCAGCTGCGATGAAACGGCAGCTTCTATTGTCAAAAATGGATGTGAAATTGTATCAAACGTAGTGGCATCTCAAATTGAGAGTCATAAACGTTTTGGTGGTGTGGTACCGGAAATCGCTTCAAGACATCATGTAGAGCAAGTGACACTAGTGATTGAAGAGGCATTAGCGAAAGCAAATATGCAACCAGAGGATTTGGATGCGGTCGCTGTAACGGAAGGTCCTGGATTAGTTGGAGCACTTTTAATCGGCATTAATGCAGCGAAGGCTTTTGCATTTGCCAATAGCCTACCACTAATAGGTGTACATCATATTGCAGGGCATATATATGCCAATGCTTTAATGCAACCGATGGAATTTCCTTTACTTTCTCTAGTCGTATCTGGTGGACATACTGAACTTGTTTTAATGAAGGAGCATGGCTCATTTGAATTGATCGGAGAAACACGTGATGATGCTGCAGGTGAGGCTTATGATAAGGTAGCTAGAGTATTGAATATTCAATATCCAGGTGGTCCGCATATTGACCGTATGGCACATGAGAGTGATGAAGCAGTTAAATTCCCTCGAGTTTGGTTGGAAGAGGATTCATATGATTTCAGTTTTAGTGGTTTGAAATCTGCAGTGATTAATTATAAGCATAACGCAGAGCAACGAGGTATCGAAGTGAATCCATTACATGTTGCAAAAGGGTTCCAAGATAGTGTTGTAGAAGTGTTAACAGCGAAAACATTACGTGCGGCGCGTCAGTTTAATGTAAAGCAAGTAATTGCAGCTGGTGGCGTTTCAGCTAATAAAGGTCTACGCAAATCATTAGAAGAAACATTTATAAATGAAGGTATTCCTTTTTACGTGCCACCACTTAAACTATGTACAGATAACGCAGCGATGATTGCTGCTGCAGGTACATTTATGTTTGAAGCTGGAAAGCGTAGCGATATGGGAATGAATGGGCGCCCGGGTATGGAACTAGTATCGTGGCATGAATGATTTTACTTCTATTTATTAAAACTAAATTGTTTATAAGAAAAGATTACTTTCGTCAGAAAGTGATCTTTTTTTCATTAAATGGGAACACAGGGTGAAAAATGCGAACATCCGTACTTATGCACAATTTGTGGATAAGTTGTGGATAATATGTGTGCTTTCAACATATAGTATTGTCTTTTACACATATAAATGTGTGTAAAATAAATTTGCATTGTTAATAATGTGTATAACTATATGGATCTATTGAAAATAAAGGAGTTATAATGTGTATAACCCTGTGGAGAAAATATCAGTAAAATTTCTACTTGACCTATATATGGGACATTAATTCGACAAAAACCGCGTGCTCATCGACACGCGGTTTCCTCTTAAAATATTTCAAGTTGTTCGTTTAGTTCAAGCCATTCCATTTCAGCTGTTTCGTGTTCCTCTTTGGTTTCATCAAGCTGAAGTTGAAGGGCCATCACTTTCTCATGATCGGGAAAGATTTCTGGATCACATAGCTGTTCTTCTATAATACGGATTTGCTCTTCATAGTTTGCCATGCTGCCTTCAATTTCTTCGATTCGACGACGAATTTGACGTTCTTTCTTTTTCGCTTCCTTATCAATTTTACCACCTGTAGTCACTTTTACTGGAACTTGTTCTTTAGGAAGAGGCACTGCGGCAAGCTTTTCAGCAGCTAATTCTTCTAATTCTTTTTTCTTCTCTAAAAAATAATCATAATCACCCAAATATTCAAAGCTTCCATCAGCTGATAAATCAATAACCTTTGTCGCTATACGATTAATGAAATAACGGTCGTGTGATACGAATAGTAATGTGCCTGGGTAATCGATGAGCGCATTTTCTAATATTTCTTTACTATCTAAGTCTAAATGGTTCGTAGGTTCATCAAGAATAAGGAAATTACATTTTTGAAGCATTAGTTTGGCAAGTGCTAGACGTGCTTTTTCTCCACCTGATAAATCTTGTACGATTTTACCAACGTCATCACCAGAGAATAGGAAGCGGCCCAGTACTGTGCGAATGTCTTTTTCATTCATCAATGGCCATTCATCCCAGAGCTCTTTTAGAACGGTTTTATTGCTAGTGAGTTTGGCTTGTTCTTGATCATAATAACCGATTTGAATATTCGTACCATAATGAATGTCCCCTGCTAGTAATGGTTTATCCTTCACAATCGTTTTAAGTAGAGTAGATTTACCAACTCCATTTGGTCCAACAAGTGCGATACGATCTTCACGGAAAATACGCATATTAATATGTTGCGATACTAATTTCCCTTCATATCCAACTGCCACATTATTTACTGCCAGGACATCATTACCACTCTGTCGGTCGATGCCAAAAGTAAATGTAGCTGATTTTTCATCGCCATCAGGTGAATCCATCCAATCCGTTTTCTCCAGCACTTTACGACGGCTTTGGGCCATTTTCGTCGTTGAAGCACGAGCGATGTTTTTTTGGATAAAGACTTCCAATTTTGCCTTTTCATCTTGTTGTTTTTCGAATAGTTTCATATCACGTTCATAGTTTTTCGCCTTCTCATCTAAGTAGCGACTGTAGTTACCTGTGAACTTTGTGACATGATGGCGAGAAACTTCGTACACAATAGATACAACTTGGTCCAAGAAATAGCGGTCATGTGATACGATTAAAATAGCGCCGTCATAATTTTTTAAATAGTTTTCAAGCCAGCTTAATGTTTCAATATCTAGATGGTTTGTCGGTTCATCCAAAATTAGCAAATCAGGCTTAGTTAAAAGAAGCTTTGCAAGTGCAAGACGCGTACGTTGCCCACCAGAAAGGGCTGAAATATACTTATCATAATCAGCTGGGTAGAATTGCATACCATGCAATACGGAGCGTGTATCTGCTTCGTATTGATAGCCACCTTGCTCTTTAAAATCATGCTGCAACTGATCGTATTCAGCCATCACCTTGGCATAATTTTCAGCATCCTCATAAACTGCTGGATCAGCCATTTTATGCTCTAAGTTCCGTAACTGCTGTTCTTGTTTTTTTATTGGTTCGAAAATAGTCATCATTTCTTCCCATATAGTAAGAGAAGATTCTAAACCAGCATGCTGTTCTAAATATCCTAGACGAACATCCTTTGGCATAATGATATCGCCAGAATCATAAGAAAGCTGACCCGCTATAATTTTCAGTAATGTAGATTTACCAGCGCCGTTACGGCCAACAAGTGCAACACGATCTCGATGCTGTACTTCTAGTTTAACGCCACTTAAAATTTCGTCCGCAATGTAAGATTTATATAATTGATTGACTTGTAAAACAATCATTTTAGACACCTCAGTTCAATCTTAGTTTATCGGATTGCGCAGTAGGGTGCAATGAGATAACTTTACAGGAGTTCAATCGTCATGTAATATTGAAACGATTTCGGATTGATTGCAGGAGGAAACTGTGTGAAACAAGAATCAACTAAAATTCCACAAGCTACGACGAAGAGGCTTCCTCTCTATTATCGATTTATTCAAAATTTCGCTAAAGCAGGGCAGGAACGCGTTTCTTCAAAAGAATTAAGTGAAGCGATGAAAATTGATTCTGCGACCATTCGTAGAGATTTTTCTCACTTTGGAGCACTAGGCAAAAAAGGTTACGGTTACGATGTTCAAAAAATGCTAGCGTTTTTTAGAAATATTTTAGATCAAGATGAGCGAATGAATGTAGCCCTTATAGGAGTAGGGAATTTAGGAAACGCCTTTTTGAAATATAATTTCCAAAAAAACCATAATACAAAAATTGTCGTTGCATTTGATACAAAAGCGCCACTAGAAGGTAAAATTATAAGTGGTATACCTGTTTACCATCCAGACGCGTTGGAGGACAAGTTTGTTGAATACGGAGCAGAGCTTCCTATTTTAACAGTCCCATCACGTTCTGCTCAGATGATGACAGATCGTCTAGTGAAGATGAATGTAAGAGGTATATTAAACTTCACACCGATTAGAATAGCAGTACCAGATTCAATCCGGGTGCATACGATTGACTTATCTATCGAGTTACAAACGCTAATATACTTCATGCGAAATGATGAAGAATAACTCGAAATATTCACATTTATAAAATAGCATAATTGAGAGAAATGAGTTAAAATAAGAGCATATTATGAGGAGGTGTCTGGTATGGGAATTGGCCCAGGGAGTGCTATTATCATTGGGATTGTAGCCCTACTTATTTTCGGACCGAAGAAATTGCCTGAGCTTGGAAAAGCAATGGGTTCTACTCTCCGCGAATTCAAAAACGCTACTAAAGGTTTAGCAGATGACGAAGATGATTCAAAAAAAGTCATCGAAACTAAAAAAGTAGAAGAAAAATAAGTTAGGATGTTAGTTGGATGAACAATAATGAACTAACGATTATCGAACATATAGAAGAATTAAGAAAACGGTTATACATTGTTGCCGTTTTCTTTGTTATTAGTGTTATCGGTAGCTTCTTTTTAGCTGAACCGTTAATCCACTTTTTACAATTTAATAGTGAAGAAGAACAACAACTACAATTGCATTCATTTAAAGTAACAGATCCAGTAAAGGTCTATTTTCAAGTTATTTTCATTCTATCTGTTGTCATAACATCGCCTGTTATTTTATATCAAATTTGGTCATTTATCAGTCCGGGTCTATATGAAAAAGAACGTAGAGTAACATTGAGCTATATTCCTTACAGTGTATTACTTTTCTTAGGTGGAGTAGTCTTTTCTTATGAGGTATTATTCCCTTATATTATTAAGTTTATGATGCAAATGTCTATGGAATTAGATGTTCAGCAAACTATAGGAATCAATGAATATTTCCAGTTTTTAATGCATATAACATTGCCATTTGGAGTCATCTTCCAATTGCCAATAGTGGTTTTATTCCTTACACGTTTAGGTTTAATCACACCGCAAATGTTGGCTAAAGTACGGAAATACGCGTACTTTATCTTATTAGTTGTTGCTGCTATCATTACACCACCGGATATTATGTCTCATATGTTTGTAACATTACCACTCTGTGTTTTATACGAAATTAGTATCCTTATTTCTCGTGCAGGCTACCGCAAGTATTTAAGAGCGGAACAGCAACGTCAAATTGAATTAGCAAACAATCCTTCAACTGATGAATAATCAGTAGAGGGATTTTTTTATGAAAAAAATGAGTTCTGAATGAAGAATTGCATATAAAAAAGCCTACTCAACAAACGAGTAGGCTTGCAATCTTATTGTCCTAAAAACTTCATAAGGTCATCTTGATATAACTGTACTAATGTCACAAAGCCATTTAGCATCATATGCGCAATAATCGATGTAATAATACGTTGTGTCTTATGGTATAAAAACGCGAATATAAAGCCCGAAATCGCATACAGTATTATGTGTGAAAAGTCGAAGTGGATAACAGCAAAGACAATTGCACTCACAGCGGCAGCGATAAAGAAATTAGTTTTTTGGAAAATTGAACCGAAAATAACACGACGAAATATAAATTCTTCTAAAATCGGCCCAAACAGTACAATACCTATAATAGCTACTGGAGCCACATCTGCAATTTCAATTAAATTGGCTGTATTTTCTGAGCCAGTTTTAATGCCTAAACTTTGTTCGATAAGAGCACCAACTGTTTGCCCAAAGAATACGAGGAAGAATCCGATTAGACCCCAACCAATTGACATAGGAATAGATGCTTTTTCCCCTTTAAAGACTTGCCAAAAACCTTTGTCACGTCCTACAAGAATGAGTGAAATAATTAGAGCGGTACCCATACTGATGAAAATAAACCAGCCCTGGGTCATCAGAATAGCTGTTTTTGAACTAAGGTCAGGATTCATCTTCTGTATTAACCTAAGAAGCGGTTTCAAAAAAAGAATAGATGACAGTTGCATAATAATGTAGACAATCAAAACAAAAAATCCGGTTTTCTTTGATTTCAAATTTAAAATCCTCTCTTAAAAAAGATACTACCTCTATTGTAGAATACTCGCTTTCGAAAACAAAATAATTTATGCTTCTTACTTGCAAAAAAAGTTGGAATTCTTTATTATAAGAATTGTGTTAGCACTCATTACTTAAGAGTGCTAATAAAATATAAATTCCACATTTCTAGGAGGTTGTTTCACTTGTTAAGACCATTAGGTGATCGCATTATTATCGAATTAGTCGAAGTAGAAGAAAAAACAGCATTCGGCATCGTTCTTCCAGACTCTGCAAAAGAGAAACCTCAGGAAGGTAACGTTATCGCAGTAGGTACTGGCTTCTTGACTGACAGTGGTACAACAGTTCCACTTAACGTAAAAGAAGGAGACCGCGTTATCTACTCTCAATACGCTGGTACAGAAGTAAAATACGAAGGTAAAGAATATTTAATTTTACGCGAAAGCGATATTTTGGCTATTATCGGCTAATAACTGAAACTAAAAACTATTTAGGGGGTACGCATCAATGGCAAAAGATATTAAATTTAGTGAAGAAGCACGCAGCTTAATGCTTCGCGGTGTAGATAAATTAGCAGACGCTGTTAAAGTAACATTAGGACCTAAAGGACGTAACGTTGTTCTAGAAAAATCTTTCGGTTCACCACTCATCACAAACGATGGTGTGACAATCGCAAAAGAGATCGAGTTAGAAGATCCATACGAAAATATGGGTGCAAAACTTGTATCTGAAGTAGCTTCTAAAACTAACGAAATTGCTGGTGACGGTACTACTACTGCAACAGTTCTTGCGCAAGCAATGATCCGTGAAGGATTGAAAAACGTTACAGCTGGTGCTAACCCAGTCGGCATCCGTAAAGGTATCGACAAAGCAGTTGCTACAGCTATTACAGAACTACAAACTATTTCTAAACCAGTTGAAAACAAAGAAGCGATTGCTCAAGTAGCAGCTATCTCTGCAGCTGATGAAGAAGTAGGCGAATTAATCGCAGAAGCTATGGAACGAGTTGGTAACGACGGCGTTATCACAATCGAAGAATCAAAAGGCTTCACTACTGAACTTGACGTAGTAGAAGGTATGCAATTCGATCGTGGTTATGCATCTCACTACATGGTGACTGATACAGATAAAATGGAAGCTGTTCTAGACAACCCATACATCTTAATCACTGACAAGAAAATCGGTAACATTCAAGAAATCTTACCAGTACTTGAACAAGTTGTTCAACAAGGTAAACCACTTTTAATCATTGCTGAAGATGTAGAAGGCGAAGCACTTGCTACATTAGTAGTAAATAAACTTCGTGGTACATTCAATGCAGTAGCAGTTAAAGCTCCTGGATTCGGCGACCGTCGTAAAGCATTATTAGAAGATATCGCAATCTTAACTGGTGGACAGGTAATCACTGAAGATATCGGTTTAGACCTTAAACAAACTTCAATCGATATGCTTGGTCGCGCAGCGAAAGTTGTTGTAACTAAAGACCATACTACAGTAGTAGAGGGTGCTGGCGAAATCGGTTCAATCGAAGCTCGCGTAGGCCAAATTCGTGCACAATACGAAGAATCTACTTCTGAATTCGATAAAGAGAAATTACAAGAACGCCTTGCTAAATTAGCTGGTGGTGTAGCAGTTATTAAAGTGGGTGCTGCAACTGAAACAGAACTTAAAGAACGTAAACTACGCATTGAAGATGCTCTAAACTCAACTCGCGCAGCAGTACAAGAAGGTATTGTAGCTGGTGGTGGTGTTGCACTAGTAAGCATCTACAACAAAGTAGCTGAAGTAGCTACAGCAAACGAAGGCGACGTAGCAACTGGTGTTAAAATCGTTCTTCGCGCGCTTGAAGAACCAGTTCGTCAAATCTCTAACAACGCAGGTCTTGAAGGCTCAATCATCGTAGACCGCCTAAAACGCGAAGAAAACGGCATTGGTTTCAACGCAGCAAACGGCGAATGGGTTAACATGATCGACGCTGGTATCGTAGACCCAACTAAAGTAACTCGCTCAGCACTACAAAACGCAGCATCTGTAGCAGCTCTATTCTTAACTACAGAAGCAGTAGTAGCAAACATTAAAGAAGCAGCAGCTCCTGCTATGCCTGATATGGGCGGCATGGGTGGCATGGGCGGTATGATGTAAGGTTCGCACAATGCGAATCACGTAACCGTTGCGACAGGACGTCGCGAACTTAGGTTACGTTCCTTACCATTGTGGTAAGACATCTCGTACGCTTTTACTGTGCTAAATGCGTTTTTAAAGTAAAAAACACAAGGCACTATCTAACCTTGTGTTTGTAAGACCCTAGCATTAGAGTACTCATCTACTATGAAGACCTTTCATCGATTCTTTTAGAATTGGTGAGAGGTTTTTTATATATAACTGTTAAGAAGTGTTGGTGGCTGGTACCAAATGAAGAGTTACAGTGAACAATGTGATAATATTTAAGTTGTAGGGCGATTTTGGAAACATTGATGATATAAATTTTTTATTTGCGAAAATCCAAAATGGTTATGTTTATAGAACAACATATAAAGCACTAATAGAATAAAATTAGAACTAGAAGGAGAGAAATATTCCCTATGAAATCCTACATTCTAACACTCCAATTTGAAAATATTGAGCCAGTCGTGTGGAGAAAAGTAATTGTACCAGGTGGGATTACGTTTAATCGTTTACACGATGTCATTCAAAATGTAACGAATTTTCAGAGTGGATATCCGTATGAGCCAATTCATTTGTTTGAGTTTCAGCTAGATGATGTTGTTGTAACGAATAATTTACAACGAATAGATGAAGCGAAAAGCAAATCGTATAAAGAAATTTCGGTGAAGCACCCTTCACGTATAAAAATTGATACTTATTTAGAGCGCATGGGTGAATTTTTATATGCATATGATTTTGGAGATGATTGGCGCATTCATGTGAAGCTAGAGGAAGTCGTGGAGGATTATTATTTTGGTTTCCCAACCGTGCTTGATGGGGTAGGGGAAGCTCCACCAGAGGATGTAGGTGGTCCGCCTGGATTCGAGCACTTTCTTGAAGCTTATCAAAATCCTTTTCACCCAGAGCATCACTATTTCCATAGTTGGGCGATTAAGCAAGGGTTTCGATTATTCGATAAAGCATGTATGAATCAAGGGCTCAAACATTTTAAATACCAAAAGACTGAGTGGGATAAAGTACATCATGAGAATTACCGAATAATATCAGATAAATATATAGATATAACGGAGTAATTTAAGTAGTAAATCTTCTGAAATCTCGATTACCATTGATTTTAGCATCTGCTGTAATCAACCAACTCATCGTAACTATTCTGATTCCTTCACCTTTAAAAATAGAGCATGTTAAAATTTTACAAAACAAGATATGATAAAGTAAATAGAATAGACATGCCTTGCACATAAAGAGGAGGAGATATAATTAAGAATTACTCTAGGTATAAATATAATTATGAAAAAGCAGCCCTGCAATCACTGCAAGGTTGCTTTTTTGTATCAACAAGTTATTTACTACAAAGTAATAGTTTCAGTAAGTGCTTACTCTATACATCTACATATCTAAAGAGCGTGCATACTATAATCTTATAAAAAATAGGAGGGATATCAAGTGTCTAACGCTTACTTAGACTTATTAGCTTACTTTGGAATTGGTGGTGCACATCCTGGCGGGTTTAATCTAACCCAATCTATATTAGAGAATGAAAGCATTCAACCTAATGAATTGGCTCTTGATGTAGGCTGCGGTACAGGGCAGACGTCAGCTTTCTTGGCAAAACGATATCATTGCCATGTGACTGCAATAGATAAACATCCAATTATGATAGAAAAAGCAGTGGAACGATTTAAGAATGATCCTGCCAAAGTTAAGGTAATGGAAGGAGACGCTCAATATTTAAACTTTAAGGATGACTCCTTCGATTTCATCATAGCTGAATCCGTTATTGTGTTTACGGATATTGAGAAGACATTACATGAACTTGCTAGAGTTTTGAAAAGTGGTGGAAGGTTAATCCTTCTTGAAATGACAGCTGAACAGAACTTGTCGGAAGAATTACAGAGAAAAGTATGCAACTTATACGGCATCAAAGAAATTATAAGTGAAGAAGAGTGGCGGATAAAGATACAGCAAGCTGGATTTACTCGTATTGAAATAATTGATACACCATCTGAACTTAATCCAAGTGAAATAGATGATATCAATCAATCGGATAACATAAAAAAAGAGCTCTATGATTTATGGGAAGAGCATAACGAATTAATCCCTTTTTACCGTCATTTCATCGGTTATCGTGCGTTTAAATGCTATTTCTAACTGAACTTAAAAAATTGAAATGGCATTCTTACAGTTACTCATCAATTGCAAATTTGGAACCGCCAATTATTTCGTCAGAGGATTTATAATATAATTCCCCTTTTTGAAAAGGGCCATGATTCTTTTGATAGCTATCGACGATTTGAAAACCTAGATGATATCCAATCCATTTTGGGAGTGGGCCTCTAGCTTTACCATATAAAAAAGCGTAGTGATTTTTTATGTCTTGAACGTTTAAAGAAGGTACAAATCGTCGTTTCCATATAGCAGAAGCATCTTCAAATGAGTAGAGATTGACCCAAGGACCTAGCCACTTTTCACCATACAAATCTTTTACTGCATATTCCCCAAGCCCTTCAATTATGATTGAATCTTTCAACGTAATTTTATTCGAAGCCAAATCTAAATATTTTAGTCGACAAACATGATTATATTCATGTGCCAATAATGCTTGTAGCTCTTTAGTCGGAAGATCTACTGATACGAATAAAAATAATGCTCCACTATAGGCTACACCGTTTTTAATTGGGGTTTGTTTTCGCGATTCTATATTTGCATTTTTTATGGGGAAAATATAGATTGAAACCTTTGGCCCCTTCCATAACTTTCGTAAATACTGATATTCATTCTCGACTATTTGCCAAACTTTTTGTTCTTCTAATTTCTTTACGGTACTTTTTAAGTTGGTCCATTCAGATGGCTCAAAAAGTCCATAATTCTGAAGTTCATATTGCCAAACTTCTTTATTGGCTTTAGGCTTTAATCCTTCGAGTGGTCCGCATAGTGTCTCACATTGTATGTAAGATGCCCCTTTACCAGACTTCTCTTCACATAGTTCAATAAATTCATAAAGCCAAGGTTGCGTTTTTATTACTGACATCTATCTCATCCTTTTAGTTTTGATGTCTTTTAGTATATGTATTGGACGCCTCATTGTTTTTAATAAATATAAATTGTTACTAATCTGTTTTTCATTAGACGATTGTCCGTTACGAGGATTTATTACCCCCATATACTAGCAGAGCATACGTGTATGTAAATAGTAGGGAGAGGGGGATTGAAATGAGTCGATTATATAATCAATGTTGTAGTTTTCATGGGAAAACAGTGAGAATTAATTGTCACGATGGTAGAGTCCATGTTGGTAGAATTACTAGAGTTGAAAGAGATATGGTCTGGATTCAACCCACTGGGGGGCTAGGTGGATTTGGTCTCGGATTCTTTGGAGAAGGATTTGGATTCAGACGTGGATTTGGTACTGGATTTGGTATAGCTCTTGGTGCAATTGCTGGGATCGCATTAGTTTCAGCATTTTTCTGGTAAAACATATTCTATCTTACTCAAAACAATTACACTATTCCACAAGCATAGTATAACTTCCATTAATCAATCTCTTGCACATTAAAAAGAGAAATGGGGCAAACACTTGCTTTGGCTGAATAACAAAGCTATGAAATGGGGAGTAAGTTGAACTGCACTCAATTGTTAGAGACAAACTGACAATTGAAGGTGCAGTTTTTTGTGCATAAGTACTTTCGTTGCAGGATCTAGGAAATCGAGAGGGTAATTCAAATCCTCCAGAGATTTTCATTCATTTGAACAGAAATAATAAATTACTTTTTTGCTTAAAAAAAACGTGCAAGCAAATGCTGCACGTTTTAATCTCTATCTATCTATCTATCTTCTTCTTCCCAACACTCCGTATTTTTTAATCCCGGAATTGATTTTGCATAGAATGTTGGATTTTTCCCTTTTTTACGTTGTTTCGTAAAGTCATCTAACACACGGAAAGCTACTCTTCCTAACAAGAGAATGATGAAGATATTCAACATTGCCATAAGACCCATGAATAAATCTGCTAAGTTCCATACAAGCGTTACATGCGCAATAGAACCGAACATTACCATTCCTAGAACTACTAAACGGTAACTAGTTAACCATCCTTTATGTGCGTTCATAAATTCGATATTTGTTTCCCCATAATAGTAATTTCCCACAATCGAACTAAATGCGAAGAAAATAATCGCGATTGCTATAAAGTATGGAGCCCAACTCCCTACATGTACGGCGAATGAATTTTGAGTTAGGACGATTCCGTCATTTTCCCCAGTTGAATATAGACCTGCCAAAATAATAATGAATGCAGTGGCAGAACATATCACAATTGTATCGAAAAATACTCCTAGGCTTTGAACAAGCCCTTGTTTTGCAGGATGTGAAGTACTTGCAGTGGCGGCTGCATTTGGTACACTCCCCATACCAGCTTCATTTGAGAATAAACCTCGGCGTACACCTTGCATAATAGCAACACCAATAGCTCCTCCAGCTGCTTCTTTAAAGCCGAGTGCCTGTGATAAAATTAGGTTAAAGACTCCTGGTATTTCGGACAAATTAGTACCGACAACGTAAAGAGCAATGAGTAAATAAAAGATAGCCATTACGGGTACAATTACTTGTGTAACTTTCACAATTCTATGTACGCCACCAAAAATAATCATAGCTGTTAACACGACTAATATTATCCCAATGATATAAGGAGGGATATTAAATGCTTCACCTACAGAAGTAGCAATCGTATTGGACTGCACTGCATTAAAGATAAAACCAAAACATAATGTTAAAAGAATACTAAAAACAATTGCCAATTTACGTTGACCTAACGCTTTTTCCATGTAATATGCAGGGCCACCACGGAAAGAGTTACCATCTCTTACTTTGTAAACTTGTGCAAGTGTACTTTCAATAAAAGCAGTTGCCATTCCGATAATGGCAATTATCCACATCCAGAATATAGCTCCAGGTCCACCTACACCGATAGCTAGTGCAACTCCTGTTATATTTCCTGTACCTACACGAGAAGCTGTACTAATAGTAAAAGCCTGGAACGCGGAAACGCCCTCGTCTTTTTCCTTTTTCTCCATTATCAAACGGAACATTTCGCCAAACATACGAAATTGTACAAACTTAGTTCCAAGTGTAAAATACAATCCAGCACCTAGTAATAATACGATTAATATATATGTCCATAAAACACTATTTGTTTCATCAACTATATTCCCAATCCACTCCATTTACCTGCCTCCTTTATTACATATCCCTAAGTTTATAACATTATTAAATAAACAATCAACATAAAAGGGAAAATAAGTGCTGTTGCATACAAAAACAATCTTTCGAGAGTCATTTAATATATTTAATTGTTATATGCTAAATATTATTGCTTTTCTTCATATATAAATACATCTCTTGCTCCTGAAGCCTTATATTGTATTTACTGTAAATGGATTTATCGTCGATGCTATACTTTGGATAATTGTTTGATGGGCGGTGTCAGTCACACAAACCTATCACTATTTACTGGGGAATTGGTGAATCTAAAAGAGGCAAAAGCGTTGCTTACTCTGGGTTAGTATTATTTGCAATTGGGATGCTACTAATTAGTTAGGCACATTCCAGTTTCGTCTTTTTATTAGCAGTAGCATTTGGATTAGGTTTTTGGATTAGGTTATGTAAATTTTCAATCTTGTATATAATTACGTAGCGTTAAGTTTTTTAGCCCTTTTATATTCGTCTATTTGACTCATTTAACTGGTTACAGAGTATGTACTAAGATTTAGAGACTCTCATTGCACTCGTTGTTAATATATAGAATAATTGTAGTGGGATAATGACTATGAGTTTGTTTCCAATGGATCCATGACCCTTATCCAAGTCAATTAAACAGAAAGTTGGGAGAAATAATGATCGAAGTGGACATACCTTTACTGCATAAAGAAGCTGGAGAAAAGGCAGAGAAGTACATAGCAACATTAACAAAACCACTAGGGAGCTTAGGTAGACTGGAGGATATTGCGATTCATCTTGCTGAAATAACAGGAAATCTAACGCTAGACATAACACCGCCAGGCATCATCGTGTTTGCTGCTGATCACGGTGTTGCAAAAGAAGGCGTATCCGCATTTCCACAGGAAGTGACGATTCAGATGTTGTCAAATATTGTGCAAGGTGGTGCAGCGATTAGTGTATTCGGTAGACAAATCGGTGCCACTTTTAAAACGGTTGACGTTGGTGTAAATGGAGATGTGACAGAGGAGAAAGTGATTCATAGAAAAATTCGAAAAGGTACTGGCAACTTTCTCAATGAATTAGCTATGACAAAGGCAGAAGCTGAAAAAGCTATTCTAATCGGTTATGAAGAAACAATTCAGTTAATCGAGAAGGGTGTTAAGTGCTTGATTGTTGGTGAGGTCGGTATTGGCAACACAACATCAAGCAGTGCGGTACTTGCTGCCATAACTGGTGCAGATATTGCAACAATTGTTGGGTTAGGATCTGGAATTTCCACAGAACAGCATAAACGGAAAATTGCAGTTGTACGTGATGCAATCGGCCTGCATCAGCCCAATTCGGCAGATGCCTTTGATATTCTGTCAAAAGTGGGAGGACTTGAAATGGCCGCAATGGCAGGGGCAATGCTTGCAGCAGCAGAAAAACGTATCCCTATTTTATTGGATGGTTTTATCTGTACTGTCTCTGCATGTCTCGCAAAATTGATTGCTCCTACAGTTGCGGATTATATGATTTTATCGCATGAATCAGTAGAGCCTGGACATCAAACGGCGATCAAATATTTACAGAAAAAATCCTTGGTGCAATTGAATCTGCGCCTAGGTGAAGGAACTGGTGCAGCCATCGCTTACCCAATTTTACAGTCTGCAGTCCATATGATAAATGAAATGGCTACATTCGAAGGCGCTGGAGTATCAGGTAAAGAAGAAGCTGAAACAATAGTAAATCAATAGATAATAGGTACCAGTTACCAAGTGTAAAACAACCCCGTCATCAGTTCGTTCCTGAATTAATGACGGAGTCTTTATATGAGCGGAAAATTACTATTAATAACTTATGAAACAGCCTTCAACCCAGCCATCCCAATACAAACGGAGTATGGTAGAGGTATGGAATCAGCCTCTAGTTTCATTATTATTAGTTGAAATGTAATAATATTTTAACTAATAATTTTCTTGAAAAATACCCACATGCCCCACGTAAAGGTTATTAAAAATACAAAAATAACTACTGTAGCAAACCATGTATCCTGAAATGGTAAAGGCACATTCATACCAAAAAAGCCTGTAATAACTGATAAAGGTAACATAATGGTGGATATAACCGTAAGCAGATTTAGCTGATCAATTGACTTTGCACTAATTATAGAATAATACGTATCTAAGGCACTGTTAACTAAGTCTCTGTAAGTTTCTGTAGATTCTACAATTTGTTCTAAATGATCATTTAAGTCTTTATAAAAAGGTATATTTTCCGCTTGAATATCAAATTGCCACTTCCCATTCACTTTCGAAAAGATTCTTCTTTGTGGCATAATACCCTGGCGAATTAAAATGATGGCTCTTTTAAGTGCAAGAAACTCTTCTGTAACTTTCTTTGGCTTGTGGTCATACATTTCATCTTCTAGTTCATCTATACGGGTTCTAATTCGATCTAAAACAGGAAAATATTCATCCGTAATGCCATCAATTATTGTGTGTAGCAATAAATCAGCACCCTTACTCATAAACCTCGGACTTTCTGAACAAATGGACTCCATTTGTTTTAGCCATTTTAATTTTTGATTATGAATCGTGACAACATAGTTGGATCCTACAAAAATATTCAACTCTACGGTTGAAATCTCATTTTCGCCTTTTTCATTATATAGAGGGGCATGAAAAACGAAAAATTTATAATCTCCGTAACTATCCATCTTTGGACGTGAATCCCCATGCAAACAATCTTCAATAGCTAGTGGGTGGAATTTAAATATTTCTGCTACTTCATGTAGCTCGTTGTTCTGATAATCATATACATCAATCCATAATAAATCGTCTTGATTAGTTAAGTGATCGTCAATCTTTGTAAAATCAAAATTATGCTCTATCTCTTTATTCCCGTGTTTGTAAAGATATGTTTTTATCATCATAAATTCTCCTCTTATTTTATTACCTAAGGATATGGATCGATGTGGAAGTAAGGGCATTCGTGTTTAGGCCCGCTGTTTTGTGCGGGCAAAACAGCAAATTCGTCGTGACCCTGTACCTTTCAAACCATCAAATTAAAACGTAATTTTATGATTTGCAAGGTTGTCGTCATTATGCATCTTTCACAAATTCGATTTCCCATAAGGCGATAAGAAATCGGCTATCCAGTTTCTTTTTTTACATATATCCGATGTTCGCTCACCGGGATCAGGATTGCTGTCCATTTCTCATCACCTCCTTAAAATAATAAAAAGCACCCTCAACGAAGAAGGGTGCTCAATACATTTATACATGATTGAATAAGCCTCTTTCGTAGAGCTTTAGCACTGTATGACATAGGATAGAAATATCAATCCAGCTACATTAAAAACCACCTTAATTCGATGGTTCCTGTTGACCCATTGGCGTCTTTGGACGTTTCTGGGCAGCAGCATATCTTCATATAGGAGCCTCACCTAACGAGGAATATCTTTTATTTTCTAATACGACTAGAAGCATAGCAGTAAAGAAATAAACTGTCAACTTATAATTTTAAGATAATATAGCACGCCATTTCTATTTAACTCATGTGAATAAACCATCAATCCGACTAATATAGAGGAGTTAATTGGCTATGTAATAGCATATGATTTTGATCAAATTCCATTTCAATTTATTAGTTATGCATAGGTTTTTATATTACTTTAAAATAATAGTTTAAATATTGGTTAAATACATGGAAAGGAATATCCCAAACAAGGAGGATTATATTAATAGTATAGAGATATTGAAAGAAACGCTATTATTGCTGCAAGGTTACTTTTTTATTCATCTTCTCGAGATTCCTTATTAGATAAAATATTACTATTTTGAAATAATGTTAAACCGTACAAAACAACTTCGCATTATTAATAATAAAAATACCGATAATTCCAAAATCCTAATCGTACCCTTAGTTAATAACACAGTTAGCAAAGAAGGTGAATCGGCTACACTAAGTTGGACAAAAAAAATAAGGGCTATTACACTTAGACTACCAACTTAAAGGAGCGTGCTACTATGTCACGTCAACG
>NZ_JBNNTI010000055.1:0-19703 GCF_050278625.1 Viridibacillus sp. NPDC096237
TCCAAAGAGCTGTGCGACCTTCCTTCACTTCTACTATAAAAAAATAGTAGCACAAACCATGGCCATGGTTTGTACTACTAATGTTAGTATGTTTTGTATTTTTTATATAAATCTAACATCTGGAAGCTTAGAGTATCTACCTTTATGAAATCACAATTAGTTTCTAATGCTATCTGTTCTATTTCGTGCCATACCAAAAATTCACGGAAATCCTTATCTATTATTAACGATTCTTATTTCTAACCAATTCCAACACACTTGACCTAATATACCACCACGAACATTACCATTTTCGTCTTTAAGATAGAAACTAATCTCTTGGTACCGTCCTCTTAAATCGATTGGGAAGTGCACCAAATTATATTTACCTGCTTTATTCATAGAAAACTATTAAAAAGCGAGACATCCTTATTGCATGAATGGTTTCGATTCCTATGTTTTCTGAGTAGCTGCTTAGCCCCAAAGTTAGCAGGATATTACTATTATGCGTTTCTATTTCATTATTTTTTCACCCGAACCAGATTTCAAAGTCTTTGTCATGCCTCACCTACCTTAAAACCTTAAAAATAGAGGCCATAAATCGGCTTTATTTGCTAATATAGTTAATTCATCAAGGTTTTTAATCACAATTTCTTTTTTCGATGGCGGCAAATCCGAAATATTTGAAATGATTTCCCTTCTTTTTAGTTCCATTTGTTTTAAAATACCCTTATTAATCCCCTCTAGATTACAACTGCTTTCTCCGCGCATCTCTATCGCCCCTTCTTTTAACAATATACACCACTAATTCTATTTTAAAATATATATATCATTTACCTTTTGTTTCTGGCTAACACCATAGCAACTACCCTTAATTTTTTTTTGAATGAAAAGCCGGCGTTCCTCTGATAAAAGATTGCCGACTTTTTTAGAATCTTTAAAGCATGTATTACTTACACTCCTTCATTGGAGCCTTCATTAATACTCCCTTCTAAACAGTTGTAAGTTTTACTATTCATTTGCCTTTCAACTCTTTGACTACTAAATTTCTTTTTTCTAGATACACCGCTTTATCTGATTGTTTAGCCACCGCTTGGGAATGCGTCACAACAATGATACATTTATTTTCTTTATGAGCAAGTTCTTTAAATAGCTCGATAATTTCCATAGAAGTTTCCTGATCTAGATTCCCAGTTGGTTCATCCGCAATCAATAAATCTACGTTACAAGATAGTGCACGAGCAATCGCTACACGCTGTTGCTGACCACCGCTAAGCTGTAATACTTTTCTTTTTGCTTCTACTTCTGTCAGGCCTACCTTTGCTAATAACTCAAGTGCTCTTGCTTTTTTGTCTTTCACATCGACCCCTGTAATCTCCATCGCGGTGACTACATTTTGAAGAGCTGTCATATACGTAATGAGGTTATACGATTGAAAGATAATCGAAACATGTTTGTTTCGATAAGTATCTAGGCCTATCTTCCGTAAATCTGTTCCTTTGTATACTACATTCCCACTACTTGGGATATCTAATCCACTCGCTAAGCTAAGGGTAGTTGTTTTTCCTGATCCTGATGGTCCTAAAATAGTATACAAGCAGCCAGTTTGAAACGAAAAGTTTACATTATCTAAAATTTTGATTTTTTTATTATTGCTGTGATAGTGATAATTCAGATTTTCGAATTGTAATATAGTATCCATGTGTATCCCTCTATTCGTCTTTTAATAAAATGTCTTTTGGATTCAATCGAAGAATCGATAATGCTGGAAGAAGTGTCGCTAAAATTGCGATTAATAGACCTAACCCACCTAAATTCAAAATATCTTGGGATGTTACACTTACATCAATATTATCAATAGGATCCACATCTTTATCTAGGTCACCATCCATCACACTCGCACTACTCGTAACCATACCTTGACTTTGTTGCCCTGAATTATTTTCTTGCTCTTCAGAAGCCGTAATTTCTTTCTGCAATAAATTGTCTCCCATTTTTTGGGATACTGCCCCACCTGTAAATATAGAAAGGCTAAATGCTAAAACAGCTATACATACTACTTCTACTAAGAGTTGACCTATTAACTTCCCTTTCTTCTCACCAATTGCCAGTAAGATACCTAGCTCCTTCCGACGTTCTTTTATAGTCAACATTATGATAAGACCTAGAATAATTGATCCAGTAATTGAAACCATATATACAATCCATTTTGAAGTGGTTGCCATGTTCTCGATAGGGCCTACCATTTTTTTATATAAGGCATCATGAGCATCTAGTTTAAATAGGTCAAAATCAATGTCTGTTTTCTTTCCCAGTGCTTTAAAAGCATCGATATGATCTGGGTCAGTTAAGTAATACGCTGCGCTATCAATGGGTGTGCCCTTCATATCCTTATTTTGGGAAAACCCTTTTAAAGATTCGCACGTAACATATATTTTGTTAGATGGATTCATGAACGCTATTGGTGGTTTTTGGCTAGTATCGTGTGATTCATAAATCCCGATTATTTCTACCTTTATTTTCGATTTTCCATCGTCTGTTTTGATCTTTACCTTATCGCCAACTTTTAGCTTGTTTTGTTTAGCTAATTGTTTTTCAATCAAGGCTACTTTCTTACCTTTATCTTCTGCTGTTATGGGGCGCCCCTTAATGATTTTCTCCGTTCCTTCTGTAAACCCTTTCAATAAATCAGAGCTTCTCACGCCGGTAATTGCTATATTTGGCATTTCCCTATCATCATTTTGGCCTCCACCAGCGAAAGCAACCGCACCTTCACTTTCTTTTTCATCAACTTCAATGGGCTTAAAGCCATCCGTTAAACCATAAGCTTCTTTTAGATAATTGAATTTTTTCACATAGGATGATTTAGCTAACTTATCTGCTTCATCCGTGGAAATTTCCGGAATATTTATTCTTTCATTTGGATTTTCTTCTACCTGTTTTTCTATATGTTTTTGAAGCTTTTCATGATCTAATCCTAGCGTTACTTCAACGCCCAATTTTTTTCTAGCGAGATCACTCGCTGTTTCTGTGACATTTTGCATTGCGAATCCTGCTAAGGTTAAATTAGCAACGACTAAAAATACAGTAAATAGGATAAGGGATTTTCCCTTTCTTGCTCTTACACTTAAAAATGCTCGTTTAATAAAATTCATTTCTATAACCTCCTTGATATCTAAAATATATAGTACTTGTCTGGAGCTAGTATGAAGATATCTAGGAGTTTATCGATAGATATCGGGGAGTTTATGTGAGGAGGGGTGATTTATACTTTTACCAAACGATATAACAGGTGTTTAACAAAAGAGCTGTCCCAAAGTTAAAAACTTACTTTGGGACAGCTTTCGTATTTTTTATAATTCCTTTTTCAAATAGTAATGCTGATAGTCTCTACCAACATTATCAATGCTACCAAATACCTCATAACCGTGCTTTTCATAAAAACCTAACGCCTGGAAGCTTAGAGTATCTACCTTTATGAAGTCACAATTAGTTTCTATTGCGATTTTTTCTATTTCTAATAGAAGTTTCGTGCCATATCCATATTCACGTAATTCCTCATCAACGATTAATGAATGTATTTCTAACCAATTCCAACACACTTGACCGATAATTCCACCTCGAATGTTGCCATGTTCATCTTTAAGAAAGATACTAATCTCTTGATACCTACCTCTTAAATCTACTGGGAAGTGAGCCAAATTATATTTATATAGCTGGTCATCAATGTAATCGTTACTACTTTTATTTTTTTCTTTAATAATTTGCATCTCCATATACAATTCCTCCTTTTTCGGTTTCATATACTTGTTCTTGATAGACCGGCAAATACCTGCTTTAATTTACTTATAAAAATTCCATTTTATTAAGGTTTCATCTGTATAAGATTGCATTCAAACTCTTAAAAGCCAATTCAACTACAAAAAAATTAGCCACCGAGCGCCGATAAGATACGGTAACTAAATGGCTATTTTATCTTCTCTATCACACTTAATATTTCCCTAATTATTTTACCTTCATTTTCTTATAAATATCTAAATTTGCACCAAGGACGTTTAGTTTATCTTCTCCGAACACACCAAATGAGCGTCTATCAGTGTTTGTTTTCACAATGTCTTTCACTTCAGCTTCAGAAAGACCGCTTGCTTGCGCTATACGTTTTATTTGAATTTTTGCAGCCTCTACACTGATATGTGGGTCAAGACCCGATCCAGATGCAGTAACTAAATCTGTTGGAATTTGTTCAAGCTTTACTCCAGGGTTCGCTTTTAAAAATGTCTCTATATCAGCTTCAATTCTTTTTTCTAACTCAGGATTTGATGGTGCATAGTTAAAGGTACCTGAACTTACGCCATTATACTTTGTTTCTCCCTTAGCATCTGGAACAATATCTTCTTTCGTATAAACGTTGTAATTGATTGCTGAAACACGACCCCAGAAAAATTCAGGTGTAGTAAAAGCCTGCCCTAATTTCTCTGAGCCTATCGTTTTGCCATCCAGCTCAATTAAACTACCGTTTGCTTCGTGATTGAACAACACTTGTGCCATTCCAGTAACGGCGAATGGATAAAGCAATCCACACAACACAAACATCAATAAAGTTATCTTCAGCGCTTGTTTAGAATCTCTAAAAAATGCTTTCATGTTATCCCTCCTATAAACCCATTAAGTTCAATATTGGTCCGCTAATTAAATCGATTAGTTTAATACCGATAAATGGCGCGATAATGCCACCTACCCCATAAACCAGCAAGTTTCTTCTTAATAATTTTGAGGCACTCATTGGCTCATACTTAACTCCTCTCATAGCAACTGGTATTAATAGGGGGATGATTATTGCGTTAAAGATTAGCGCTGAAATGATAGCACTTGTCGGTGAGTTTAATTGCATTACATTTAGAGCACTCATTTCTGGTACTGCAACCATCAGCATAGCTGGTATGATAGCGAAGTATTTTGCTACATCATTTGCAATGCTAAATGTAGTTAATGCTCCACGAGTCATTAGTAACTGTTTTCCTATTTCTACAACTTCAATAATCTTTGTAGGATTAGAGTCTAGATCAACCATATTTGCTGCTTCTTTCGCAGCGTTGGTCCCAGAGTTCATAGCCAGACCTACATTGGCCTGCGCTAAAGCGGGTGCATCGTTTGTACCGTCACCTGTCATAGCGACAATCTTCCCTTTAGATTGTTCATCCTTAATCACTTTGATTTTATCTTCAGGTTTGCTTTCAGCGATAAAGCTATCCACTCCAGATTCTTTTGCTATTGTAGCGGCAGTGAGTGGATTATCACCTGTACACATAATGGTTTTGATCCCCATTGAGCGAAGTTTTTCAAAGCGCTCTTTCAAACCAGGTTTTACGATATCTTTTAGATAAATAACGCCAAGAATCTTATCATTCTTCATTACAACTAATGGTGTACCACCTAAAGATGATACTTGATGAACTAGACTTTCCAAATCCTTTGGTACATCATAACCAGCATTTACACTCTTATTCTTAATCGAATCATAAGAACCTTTACGTATTTTCGTTCCGTCTTTCATATCAAGTCCACTCATGCGTGTATATGCCGAAAATGCAATATGTTCACTCGTCTCAATAACCATCTTTTCATTTGTACTATCGACATCTAATTGACATGCAAGAGCTAAAATTGATTTCCCTTCAGGAGTATCATCTGTCAAAGAACTCAACCATGCAGCACGTATTAGTTCTTTCTTTTCAACACCTTGGATAGGTAAAAATTCAGAAGCAAAGCGATTTCCATAAGTGATAGTACCTGTTTTATCTAAAATCAATGTATCCACGTCACCGCATGATTCCACAGCTTTTCCTGACATAGCGATAACATTAAACTGGGTCACACGATCCATCCCTGCTATTCCAATTGCAGATAACAACCCACCAATTGTCGTCGGGATTAAACAAACGATCAAAGCAACCAGTGTTGCGATCGGAATATGCACCTGTAGATAAGTAGTCATAGGATAAAGCGTAACAACTACTAGTAAAAAGATAATCGTTAAACTGACTAATAACGTATTTAGAGCAATTTCATTCGGTGTTTTTTTACGGCTAGCACCTTCAATAAGCGCGATCATCTTATCTAAAAACGATTCACCGGGAAGGGAGGTGATTTCTATTTTCAGCCAATCACTCGTCACCGTCGTTCCACCTGTAACCGATGAAAAATCTCCTCCACGTTCTTTCACAACAGGTGCTGACTCTCCAGTGATTGCTGATTCATCGACAGTAGCAATTCCTTCAATTACTTCTCCATCGTTTGGGATAACTTCTCCGGCTTGCACTAGGACAATATCGCCTTTCTTAAGTTCATCAGCTTGTTTTTTCACCTGCGTTCCATCAGCAAGTAAAACGCATGCCTCTGTCACTGTTTTTGTTTTCTTAAGTGACTGTACTTGCGCTTTGCCACGCCCTTCTGCAATGGATTCAGCGAAATTCGCAAATAAGATTGTAATGAACAAAATTATAGCCACTATCGCATTATAGAGACGGGCAGATTCTTCTGTGCCATCGCCCATCATATTCGGGAATATCGTTAACAAAATTACAAATATAAAGCCTACTTCAACTACAAACATGACAGGATTTTTTATCATATATAAAGGATTTAATTTTTTAAATGCTCCTAAAATAGAACTCTTCATAATATCGCGAGTTATAAAACTCTTTTTCGTTACGGTTTCCATTTATGTCTCTCCTCATTAAGAACGTATTTGTAAATGTTCTGTAATTGGGCCTAATGCTAAAGCTGGTAAGAAGGTCAATGCACCAATCATCAAGACAGTAGCGATAAGCAAGAATGTGAACATTGCATTATCAGTTTTCAATGTTCCCACCGAATCACTGTGCCATAGCTTTTTCGCTAATAGTGATGCAATAGCTAGTTGAATAATGATAGATAGATAGCGTCCAAAGAACATAGCAAAACCGGTCGTCATGTTCCAAAATGGCGAGTTATCTGCTAAACCTTCAAAACCGGAACCATTATTTGCTGAGGATGAGGCATATTCATATAAAACCTGTGATAAACCGTGCGCTCCCGGATTTGTAATTCCTGCAATACCCGCTGTTGTCGTTACAGCAAGAGCTGAGAATAACAATATAATAGCAGGGTGGATTAAAATGCAAAGTGCTATTAATTTCATTTCTTTCTCTTCAATTTTTTTTCCCAAAAATTGCGGAGTACGTCCGATCATTAAACATGCGATGAAAATGGTTAACATGACATACATCATCATGTTCATTAATCCAACACCTTTGCCCCCAAACACGACATTCAACATCATATTAAACATCGGCACCATACCACCAAGTGGGGTTAAAGTATCATGCATATTATTCACTGAGCCTGTAGTAAAGGCCGTCGTCACGACTGTGAACAATACAGATTGGGGTATACCAAAGCGCATTTCCTTTCCTTCCATACTACCTAAATCCTGAGAGATACCTAGATTATTAATAATGGGGTTACCTGCATTTTCTGCTATGTAACAAGTAACTAAACCTATGAGAAGAAGAGTGCTCATAGCTGCAAAAATTACCAAGCCTTGTTTGCCAAATAGCGTTTTCTTACGTCGGTTTGCAACCATTAAACCGAATGTCACAACGCATGCACCAGGCAATAACATCATAGATAGCATTTCCACAATGTTTGAAATGACTGTTGGATTTTCAAATGGTGTGCTTGAATTAGCTCCGTTATAACCCCCACCATTTGTACCGATGTGTTTAATCGATTCAAGTGATGCGATTGGACCTAGTGCAATATCCTGCATCTTTCCATCTATTGTCTGAACTGTTTCGTTCCCCTTCAAAGTTTGTGGCGAACCTTGTGATACTAAAATCAGCGCCACGATAAATGAAATAGGAATTAATATACGTGTTATCACACGTACGAAATCCACAAAGAAGTTTCCTATTGTATCTGATTTCGCAACCAGTCTACGACAGAATGCCATGCATGCTACATAACCTGTCGCAGCAGAAGTAAACATCATAAATGTGATGACAAGCATCTGAGCCAAATAACTTAACCCTGATTCACCACTATAGTGTTGCAAATTCGTGTTTGTCATAAATGAAATAATCGTATTGAATGACAACGTGGCTTCCATGTTATCGATATCATTCGGATTAAGAAACAAAGCCGACTGAATTCGTAATATAAGATAGCCGATGAATACCATAATAGCGTTTGATAGAATGAGTGCTATTACATATTGTTTACCGGTCATATCGACTTGCTTGATACCACAAAATTTATAGATAATGTTATCCACTCGATTCATTACCGGATCAAGCCATGTCTTTTGCTGCATCGTCACATGATACAAATAATGACCTGCTACAATGACGAGCGGTAAATAAATGACGAGCACTAAGGCAATTTGCCACATATTTATTTCCCCCAATAGGTATTTTAATAGTTTTCTGGATAGAGCAATGCGTGACCTAAATAACCAAACAGCGATACAATAATGATGCCTACTACAATCCACATAAGAAGACCTCCTTAATTATCTACTTGCTTATAACACCAAACCGTTAGCCAATAGAGACTAGCAAAACTTATGATTAATGCCATCACCATGTATATATCCATTAAGTCCATCACCCCTTCTATTGATTTCATGCATAATCATAATGCAGTTAAAATTAATGTAGTGTTAGAAAATAAGTGATTTGTATTAAAATGGTATTAAGATTTAAAACTTAATACTGTCTTAATGCTAGTTGAGGATATAATAAGGAGGAGGTGAAGATAGATGGAATACATGCGCCCTAGTCCCGATGCAATTTTAGCTAAGATAAAAAAACAGGAATCAAAAGAAGCATTAGGGAATCTGAAGATATTTCTTGGTTATGCCGCTGGTGTAGGTAAAACGTATTCAATGCTCGACACAGCCCATCAAACGAAAAAGCTAGGTTTGGATGTAGTTGTTGGCTATGTTGAACCTCATCCACGCCCAGAAACAGCTGCATTGCTTAAAGGACTTGAAATAATCCCCACTAAAAGAATTAACTATAAAGGAAAGTTATTTGAAGAGCTGGATATAGATGCAGTCATAGAACGTAAACCTGATCTTGTACTGATTGATGAACTTGCTCATTCAAATGTACCTACAATGCGCCATTTAAAAAGATTTGGTGACGTTCAAGAGTTATTAGCAAAAGGTATTCATGTTTATACAACTGTCAATATACAACATATTGAGAGTCTTCACGATTTGGTTGAGGAAATTACGGGTGTGAAAGTGAAGGAACGTATTCCAGACTACCTGATTGATAATGCTACCCAAATTAAACTTGTCGATATTGAGCCTGATGATTTAATACAACGATTAAGAGAAGGTAAAATTTATCATACTGAGCAGGCTGAAAAAGCCATGCAACATTTTTTTCAAAAGCCAAATTTAATTGCACTCCGTGAGATAGCTTTGCGCAGGACTGCTGATACAATTGATTATCAAAAAACGCAAGAAAGCTGTTCACTGTTCCACAATACCCAAATTGAGGAACATATATTGGTAGGTATCAGTAGTTCACCTACCAATGCGAAAGTAATACGAACAGCAGCACGACTAGCTCAATCCTCACATGGTAAATTTACTGCACTATATGTACATAACAAAGAAATGAAGGATGAAAATGAGGTTAATTCAGAGAGATTGCAACAGCATATTAAATTAACGGAGCAACTTGGTGGGCATATAGTGACTGTACAAGAAGATGATGTTGCTGCAGCGCTCGCTAATTATGCTCAAATGAGTGGCGTAACAAAACTCGTTATCGGTAGAACAACTACAAAGAAACAATGGTGGAGACCTAACTCCAAAATCGGTGATCGGCTTTACGATTTTGCACCAAATTTAGCGATGTATATTGTACCTGATCAAGAAAACGAATCGATACGTTTCCCAGAAGTACGGTCACACCTAAAATTTGAATGGTATGACTTACTAAAAATGCTATTCATCTTTAGCATGGCATCCTTAATTGGGTTGTTCTTTTCAAGAATAGGTGTAAGTGAAGCCAACATAATAACGATCTATATTTTAGGCGTGTTAATACTTGCCATTTGGTCAACGAGCTGGGTATCTAGCATAATTAGTTCATTGATGGCTGTTCTTATTTTTAATTTTATATTTACTGAACCACGATTCTCATTTGAAGCGTATAACAGAGATTATCCAATGACGTTTTTAATCATGTTCATTTCTGGGATAATCACAAGTACTTTGACAAGGAAAGTAAAAAAACAAGCTATTAGTGCAGTACAGAAATCTTATCGAATGGAGGTTTTACTTGAAACTAACCGTAAGTTACAACAGGCTAAATCGCTACAAGATATTGTTACAGAGGGGATGTCACAAGTTGTAAAGCTTGTGGAAAAGCCAGCTATATTTTATGAATTGAACCAACAACAGATTGTGAAATCATCATTTTTCCCAACTGATATGATCACTAACTCAAAAAATAATGAGTTAGCAACTTTGTTTGATGATAGGAACGAGCGTGGTGTGGTCGCATGGGTTGCCAATAACAAGCAAGTAGCTGGTATATCTACTGATACGTTTCCTGGGGCAAGTGCTTACTATTTGCCATTTCTCTCAGGTGATGACGTCAAAGGAGTAATTGGTATTATGCTGTCGAAAGAAACACCACTGCCTGCTTTTGAACGACATATTTTACATGCAATTATGAATGATTTTTCATTCGCGATTGATAAATGGTACTTACAAAAATCTAATGAGAAGGTCACACGAGAGGCTGAGCTTGAGCAAATGCGAGCAAACTTCTTACGTGCCATCTCTCATGATTTAAGGACGCCACTTACAAGTATTTCAGGTAACGCTGATATATTATTGACCAAAAGTGATCGAATTGACGCTACGCAAAAAAAACAGCTATATCAAGATATTTACAGTAACTCAAAATGGCTTGTACAAATGGTGGAGAATTTACTCGCCGTTTCGAAGCTAGATGATGGGCAACTTGCAATTGAAATGCGACCGGAACTTGTTGAAGATATCCTACAAGAGGCGCTAATGCATGTAGTCCGCAATGAACATACACATCAAATTCATTGCCATGTCGAACCAGACTTGTTATTTGCAGTGATGGATGCACGGCTTATTATCCAAGTAATTATCAATATTGTTGATAATGCACTGACATACACACCAGATGGAAGTGAGATTATCCTAGCTGCAAAGGAAACGGATAACTATGTGCATATAAGTATTAGCGATAATGGACCTGGCATTGACGATGCTCTAAAAACACGACTATTTGAACCTTTTACAACTGGGAAAATTTATCGTAGTGACAGCCGAAGGGGTCTAGGACTAGGCTTAGCACTGTGCCAAACCATCTTAAAAGTACATGATAGTAAATTGACTGTTTCAGATTATGAGCCAAAAGGTACCGTTTTTAGTTTTGTACTTAATAAAGGAGTTGTCAATGTCGATGAGTAACCGAATTCTTGTAATTGAAGACGATAAAGCTATAGGAAATCTGATTAAAATGACATTGAGTACGCAAGGCTATGAATACGATATTGCAATTGATGGTAAATCAGCATTGAAAAAGGTACTTTCAGTTCCACCTGATGTAATTATTCTTGACCTTGGACTACCAGATATGGACGGCATTGAAGTGATTAATAAAATTCGTGGATGGTCTCAAACACCGATTATTATCGTCAGTGCACGAGGCGAGGAGCATGATAAAATTCATGCACTCGATGCAGGAGCTGATGATTATGTGACAAAACCATTCAGCGTAGACGAGCTACTCGCTCGTATTCGCGTAGCGCTTAGGAGAGTTAAAAAAGAAGGTCTTCTAGATAAGGAGCTCCCTATATTCACAAATGGTGATTTGAAAATTGATTACTTAGCGAATACCGTGTTTATCCGTGGAGAGGAAATACATCTTACACCAATTGAGTATAAGTTATTAGTCGTATTAGCCAAACATGTTGGAAAAGTATTAACGCACAATTTCCTTTTGAAAGAAGTTTGGCAACAAGTATTGCAATCTGATGTACCAAGTTTACGGGTTTTCATGGCAACTTTACGCAAAAAAATCGAAGCAAACCCAGCAAATCCAAAGTATATTCAGACTCATGTACGTGTCGGTTACAGAATGCTTCGATATGAAGATGAATAATACAGTGAGAAAGATTTAATATGAAGGTAGATTTTTAACATATGAATCATAAAAAAGGCTATCTAATAAGTAGTAAGATACTTATTAGATAGCCAATTAAATTTAATTCCTAATTCCCTTTATCGCGCCCCTCAGGGAACAAAATTTCCTCAAGCTCATCGTCATCTGAAGACTCTGATAGCTCAACGCCTGAACGGTACGCAGCACGAGTGATCAAATGTCCTGCTACAGGAGCTGTTAAAAACACAAATACAATACCAAGGATTAAACGAACACTTATATAGCCATTATGCGCCCAAAAGTATAAGAATGCACCAAAAAGCGACAGTAATACAGCCAACGTTGAACTCTTCGTTGCTGCATGTGAACGAGTATACACATCTGGTAAGCGAAGCAAACCGAATGCGCTGATTAAACTCATCAAACTACCACCGAAGATCAACAACACGCCTGCCCACTCAATGATCGGATTTACGTTCAACGATAGCGCCCCTCTCTAGGTATTTTGAAAATGCTATCGTCCCAATGAACGACAGAATGCCCAAAATCAAAATAACTTCTAGAAACGCCTTCGTCTTCAGTACAATTGAAATAATTGCTATCATGGACAGTAAATTAACACCAATCATATCAAGACCTACTACGCGATCTGGCATTGAAGGGCCACGTAAAACTCGGTAAAACGCAACCATAATTGTTAATGCAAATAAAGTCAGTGAAATGAGTAATATTGTCTCCGTCATTAGCGTGTCACCTCCATAATTGCTTTCTCAAAGTTACCAATTGAGCGCAGTACATCTGCCTTTGACTTCTCCAAATCCATCGCGTGGATGTAGAAAAGATCCCCTTCTGGCGATATTTCCATCACAACCGAACCAGGTGTCAGCGTTAATAAGATTGAAAGAGTCGTAATTTCCAAATCTCCATTTAAGGCTGTTTTATATGTGAAAATTCCGGGCTTTATCTTCAACTTCGGACTACAAATCTGCTTCAAAACAAGCTCACTAGACAATAACAGTTCCCAAATAAAAAGAAACAGCAATTTAATGAGTGCAAACAATCTTTTTAAGTAAAATTGAGTTCCAAAAAAGCGATGCATTAAATATAATATGCCAATCCCCACAACGAATCCTGTCATAAACGTCGTGAAATACGGTGCATCTTCATCTTTCAATAACATCCATAACACTGCAATAAATATATTTAATAAAAATTGTGCTGGCATCACGTCTCACCTCTTTCCTTCTTATTTTCCGCCGAGTACTGCATTTATATAAATGGATGGATTAGCTAAAGTATTCGCAGCGTCACTCACATAACTAGATAGTCCCTCTGCTCCAAAACCAAGTGCCATCGTACAAATAGCAAATAATACGATTGGAGTTAGCATTCTCTTCGGCAACGGTGTTTCATCTTCAATAATAATAATTGTTTCACCAAAAATAGCATTTAAGAAAATACGTAATAATGAATACAACACAACTACACTAGATATAAAAGCTAGTGCTAATAATACGTAAGAACCTGTCTCTATCATTCCCTGTCCAATAAGTACCTTACCAACAAAACCACTAAAAGGTGGAATACCTGCAAGTGATACCATTACAACAAAAAACATCCAACCGAATACAGGATAATTTCTTATCAGACCACTCATTTTATCAAAGCGTGTCTCACCAGTTAAAAAAATCATAGTACCAGCAAGTAAGAACAGCATCGCCTTAGCAATCATATCGTGCATTAAATAATAGATGGCCCCTTCGAAAGCTGCTTCTGTCGACACGCCAAGTCCGATTAATACAAAGCCGACAGCAATGACAACATTATATGCAACAATTTGACGTACATCTTTATATGCTAATGCGCCTAAACAGCCGGCAATAATAGTTACTGCAGCCATTCCTTTAATGAGCAAATGTGTTACTTCCGGCTGATGTATGAAAATGAGCGTGAACATACGGAACAAAGCGTAAATACCAACCTTTGTTAGAAGCGCTCCGAACAAGGCTGCAATAACAGTTGGCGGTACACTATATGAACCTGGTAACCAGAAGAATAAAAGTAGGCCTGCTTTCAATGCAAAGACAACTAAGAATAGTAACGCTATCGTCGTCAGAATTGGATCCTGACCAGCTTCAGCAACTCTCTCTGCTAAATGCGCCATATTCAAAGTCCCTAAAGTACCATATAAATAAGCAAGTGCAACTAAGAAAAACCAAGAAGCTAATACATTTATGAGTACATACTTCAATGACTCGCGAAGCTGTGCCTTTTCCCCACCAAGTGTAATAAGTACATACGATGCTAACAACATCACTTCAAAACAAACAAATAAGTTGAAAATATCTCCAGTCAAAAACGAACCATTTACACCTGCTACTAACAAAAGTACAAATGGATAAAAAAACATATTCTCCCGCTTCTCACCGATAGACGAGAACGCATAAAGCAAACAAATGGCTGTCACAATACTTGTTGTTAATACAAGTAACACGGCAAATGAATCTGCAACAAACAAAATACCAAACGGTGGCTTCCAACCACCAAAATCCAGTCGCATTATGCCGGTCTCTTGGATTCTTCCAAGCATTATCATACTCACAACAGCAATTGCTACCATCGTCAACAGACTAATTACACGTTGCGTCTTCACATACGGACGTAAAAACACGAGTGCAATACCAAGCATAATTGGTAAAATCAAAGGAATTACAACAATATTATTCATTCTCTGGCCCTCGCAATCCTTCCAAGTCATCTGTCCCATTGGATTGATATGTGCGATAAGCTAGTACCAAAACAAAAGCGGTCACAGCAAAGCTAATGACAATGGCTGTCAAAATCAATGCCTGCGGCAGAGCATCTGTATACGGAGCTTCTGCTTCCTTCAACAGCGGTACATTACCTTTTTTCACGCCAGTAATTGTTAATATTAATAAATGTACTGCGTGCGATAATACTGCAGTCCCTAAAATCACTCGGATTAAATTTTTTGAGAGGATTAAATACGTAGCGACTGCGATTAGTACGCCAATTAATAAAATCATTAATGTTTCCATCGTCTACTCATCCTCACTTATACTTAATATAATTGTCACAACGACACCAATAACCGTCATTGCAACACCTGCTTCAAATAATACAACCGAGGCAAATTCCGTTTCACCAAATATCGGCAAATTCATTTTCGTAGCGGCTTGGGTCATAAAATCTTTGCCGAAAATGACCGAAGCGAAGCCCGTTCCTGTTGCAATTAAAACGCCCAGTGCCGCAACTAATTTAAAATCAAACGGCATGCCTTTATGCACTGTTTCAATATCAGAAGTTAAATACAACAATACAATTGCAGAAGCGAGCACTAACCCGCCGATAAATCCACCGCCTGGAGAATAGTGTCCAGAAAAGAACAGATAAACGGACAATGTCAGAATGATAAAGACGACAATCTTTGTTACCGTCCGCAATATTACATCATTAATTTTCACTGTCTGTGTCCCCCTTTCTAGCCTTCAGCTTAATAAGTGTATAAACACCTAAGCCAGCAATAAAGAGAACAACCACTTCAAGCATCGTATCAAAACCACGGAAATCACCTAATATTGTGTTGACGATATTGGCACCGCCAGCTAGCTCATATGCATTCTCAAAATACGCAGAAATGGAATTGAATTCATCATAGTACATAACTGCAAATGACATAACAACAACTAGTGCGCCAACAGCACCTGCAACTACTGCATTACTTACCTTTACTGATTTAGGAGAATCTTCACGTTTCCATTCTGGTAAAAATGAAAAACAAAGTAGAAATAACACTGTCGTTACAGACTCTACAATAAGTTGAGTTAAAGCAAGGTCTGGTGCTCTGAAAATAACGAATAAAATTGATACACCAAACCCAATAACTCCGTTCAATAATATAGCCGTTAAACGCGACTTCACAAAGAGCATCGATATACCAGCTAACAACATCACAATGATCAACATCAATTCATAAATCTCAACAGGCGCATCATTTGCATTGCTATAAGCAAATCCACCACTAAATAAGAAATAGCCGCCGACCGCTACAATGAAAAATAAATATATATAAATTACATATTTTCTTAATGAACCTGTCATATAATTTGTTGTCACCTTATTTGATCCAATTTCAAGACCCTCTAATAAGCTCTTGAACAGTTCATTAAATGAAAAGCGATAAGGGAATAAACGATACACAGGTTTCCACGTTTTTAATTTCCTGTATAACAATAAGCCAACAATTACGATTCCAATCGTCATAAGTAATTCCGTATTAATACCATGCCATGCATGAATTTCTGGCGTAAGTATATCAGCTGGAGCAAATCCAGGATAAATACTCGCCATTGCAGGTTTCAAAATATATTGCCCAAGAACATTTGGAAAGACGAATATTCCTACAACAAGGACACATAAAATTATGGGTGAGACTAGCATTCCTATTGGTGCCTCGTGGATAGCTTTACCTTCGCCTTCCTCATAAGGTTGACCAAAGAATGTTTTGAAGATGATAATCATGCAATATACAAAGGTGAAAATACTCGCCACCCATGCTACAACAGGGAATAATATCCCTAAGCTACTGATTGAAAAGATATCGAGATCTCGCATATGAATAGCAGCCGTAAAGAACATTTCCTTACTTAAAAAGCCATTAAATGGTGGCATTCCCGCCATCGATAGACTACCAATAACAGCGACCGTAAACGTCAAAGGCATTATCGACATCAAGCCACCAAGTCGCCGCACATCACGTGTCCCTAGCTCGTGATCGACTATCCCAACCATCATAAATAACGCACCTTTAAAAGTAGAGTGATTCACTAAATGAAAGAGCGCTGCAAAAGTCGCCTGTGTATAAATAATAGTTGATTCTGAATAGCCAAGCTTAAAGGCGACTGAACCCATACCAAACAAACTCATAATGAGTCCCAATTGGCTGACGGTAGAAAAAGCGAGTAATGCTTTTAGATCCGTTTGCTTCACAGCGTTAAACGAACCCCAGAACAACGTCACAAGGCCTGCTACCGTTACGAGCCAAAACCAAATTGCATCTCCGCCAAATATAGGAGTTAAACGAGCAACTAAGTATATTCCAGCCTTCACCATCGTCGCTGAGTGCAAATAAGCACTAACAGGTGTTGGTGCCTCCATCGCATCTGGCAACCATATATGGAATGGGAACTGTGCAGATTTTGTAAACGCTCCAAACAATATTAATATCATTGCAGGAATAAACAGCTGATGGTCCGTATATTGACTTACATTATGAATAATCTCATGCACACTATATGAACCCGTCATCATATGCAACATTATAAAACCAACCAGCATCGAAACGCCGCCAGTAACTGTAATGAGCATCGCCTTTTGCGCACCAGCACGCGAAGCTTTACGGTGATGCCAAAACGCAATTAATAGGAATGAAGAAACACTTGTTAGCTCCCAGAAAGCGTATAACACCATTAAATTATCAGAAAATACGACGCCTAACATAGCGCCCATAAAAAGGAGTAAATAGCAGTAAAAATGTTGAAGGGATTCTTTAGCAGATAAATAGAAAATGGAATACAAAATAACTAAACTACCTACACCAGTGATGAGAAGTCCAAATATCATACTTAGCCCATCTAAATACGTTGTAAAATTAATATCCAAAGAAGGGATCCAATTATACGTGTGAGAAAAAGTATGTCCTTCCGCTACTAATGGAACTAATCGGACTAACATTATAAAAATAATGACAGGTACTACTAATACAAGCCAGCCAATATGTAGTTTAGTAAAATGCCTATAAAGAATTGGAATGAGTATTGCCATCAAAAACGGTATTACAATTGCCAAATTTATTGTCAAAAGTCCAAACCTCCTTTTTGCAGTATTCTAATATAATGTGAATTTTCATGTTTAAAGGGTACTCGATGGACAAAATATATAATATCTTTTTAAGAAGCCTTATGGACCCTTATGGTGTTTTATTACTGTAAGAATGTAGAATTAGGGGTGAAACAATACGTGGTGAAAATCTAGCATTACAACCATTTAATAATTATCAATGCAGAATATGGTGATTATAATCTTAAAAGGATATAACGAGATTCCCTGTAAATTATACAATATTTTCTCGTTCATTTCACTTTTATGCTACTCAAATCACAAAAAAGACAACTCCAACACAATAAATAGTCATAAAATTGTTAATTTTGCTTTATCAATACAAAATAATTCGTCGTCATCGATTTATACATTCTCACTTAAGCTCATTTAGTATGTATCTATATGGAAAGTTTATTTTAAAACTTGAAGAATTAAATTCATTACTCAGTAAATATAAAGATTTATTACCAGGGTAATTTTCAATTATGGGCACTTGACTATAAATGTGTGTACCATCATAATAAGAAGCCATACGGATGCAGATTAGGTATTCGTGATTTTTTTGAAGAAAAAGTTCATACCTAAAAGTGAGCAGTAACGGACGAATCCTATATGACAAAAGAAATTTAAGATAAGTAATAAGACATTTAAAAATGCTGCTAAACAAAGAATCTTTGTATAAACTATTTGTAAAATCATTGAACTGAAACAGTCTGTTATTTATATTCTTTCTTCAACTAACCGTATAAAATTTAGGCACTTTTATATAAAGTAGCAAAATAACAAACACGAGGTGAAAACTACCGTGAAACATTTAAGAGGACGAATGGACGAGAGTATTTTAGTATGTGCATACTACGGAGCAAATGGAGAGAGATTAATTCGCAGAGGACATAAAATAGCGAAAATGCTCGACTGCCCACTGTATATTTTGACGGTTGATCCGCAACCATTCGATAACTTCGATGCAGAAAAAGTTGAATATCTTAATAATTGGCAGCAACTTGCGGAAGAGCTAGAAGTAGAAGAATTTATCATTCGCGACAACGAGAAAAAACCAATTCAAAATGTTATTGCTGAGGTTGCACACCTATACAACATTACACAAGTCGTTATTGGTCAAACTGCACAAAGCCGCTGGGAAGAAATTACGAAAGGTTCATTTATGAACATACTTCTGAAAACAATTTCCTTTGTTGATTTACATGTAGTTTCTGTAGAGCGTCACGTCCGTAATGAAGAAGATGCAATGTTCGAAAAAGGTGTACGAGCATATTTACTAGTGGACGGTAACGATTATAAAGTAAGTTTTACATGCTCAAAGAATATATATTACGAAGGTATTTTCTTTAAAGAAATTGGTACTGATTTTGATAATGGTATCTTCAAGTTTATGCATGACAACAAAATGCATGAGGTGCATATTTCTGAAAACCGAGTAACAGACCCAACCATAATTCCAAGTAAATCTCGACAATAATAAAAGCTGTCTAAACAGTCATTCAAATGACAAATTAGACAGCTTTTTTATTTGTTACTTTGTCAAATTAAGTGCAACACTTGCTCCATGAACGCTTCGTGTGCAGATTTCCAGCCCAAGCATTTTCTTGGGCGATT
>NZ_JBNNTI010000056.1:0-18923 GCF_050278625.1 Viridibacillus sp. NPDC096237
AGCAACTTGGACACCCAAACAGATTGTAGGTCGCTTATTTCAAGGGAAGTTAAGCTTTAAAACGATTTATCGTTGGATTTACAAAGGTATATTTTCCGTGGATTTAACTGTACTTCGTCAAAGAGGAAAACGTCAAAAACCTCGTGAAACGCGTGGTGTAGATACATCCATTCTCTTGCGTCCAAGTGAAGTAAATGAACTTAAATGAACGTGAAACATTCGGTCACTGGGAACTTGATACAGTTGTTTCTTCACGTGATACAAAGGATGTTTGGCGAGCTTTGTGTAGCGAATGTATATCGCCTTACAGATAACAGACCGTTCTGCAGAATTAATGGAAGGTGCGATTCGCAAGTTGGTTTCAGTCCTTTCAACACAAGGATTTCTAACAGCGACCATGGATCGCGGCTTTCTATATTTTTGGAAGTAATGTACTTGATATAATATAATCAAAAAGATTGGTGGACTCTTATGACAATAAAAAGACCATTAGTTATAATACTCCATGAAATTTATGGAGTATTATAAAACGTTTTTTAATGATGCGGGGCTAGATGTAATAGTTCCTAATTTATTGGGTAGAATACCTTTTGATTATTCAGAGGAAGCAGAAACATATGCGTATTTTATGACAGAAGTAGGTTTTGAAAAGGATCAGTCGATAGTTGAGCAAATTATATGTGAGCAAAAACTACATTATGAGAATATTTATATCGTTGGAATTTAGTATTGGTTACTACTGTGGTTTATTTAGCTGAGCAAGAAAAATCCTTTGACCCTCGGAAAATTATTGACCAATTGCAACAAAAAGCCCATGTTAATGCTTACTTAGTAAATAAAGAGCATGGCTATATGAATCCCTATGATAAAAATTTCGATAAATTAGCAGCAGAAAAATTAATAAATAAAATTTTATATACATTAAATTGTCACAATAAATTCAATTTGTTATAATATATATAGAACAGAATGGAGTGATACGTATGTTTCTTCAAATTGAGCCACATTCAGATGTGCCGATATATACGCAACTAACGCAGCAAATTATTGAAGGTATTGCCAGTGGACAATTGAAATCTGGAGAGTCCTTACCGTCTGTTAGATCTTTGGCTGCTGATTTAGGTGTGAATATGCATACGGTTAATAAGAGTTATCATGAATTAGAGAAGAAGGGTATGATCCGCATTATCCCAAAGTCTGGAGCAGTTGTTACAGGGCCAAATGATTTAGGGGTAACAAATGCACAAATGCAACAAGTTGAGAGAATGTTACGGCCTGTTGTTGCAGAAGGACTGGTTGTTGGATTAGGAGCACAAGATCTACAACAACTAGTACAAAAGCTAATAAAAAACTTGACATAAAGGGGCCTAAAGGAAATGGATGGTTTTATTTTTTCATTAGTTATGCTCGTTGTAATTGGTTTACTACAAGCGTTTGTACCATATTGGGTTAAAGAGACGATTGTTTTTGGTGTGACAGTACCTGATCAACAAGTCTATCATCCTGTAGTGAAGGCATCAAAAAAAATCTATACTTTAACACTTCTAGGTTTACTGGCTATTATAATAGTGGGTTATGTTTTGTGGCATTTAAATAGTACAGTGAATGATGAATTACTTATCATTGTGGGAATTATCCTGCAGTTTATATTAATCGGTATAAGTATGTTGATGTATTTAATACTGCATAACAAAATTACGGAGTTAAAAAAAGTGGAGGAATGGGGAGCAGAACTGAAACAAGTAAAGGTAACAGATTGGTCCGTACGTGCACGTGATGAAATGTTGCCGATATTCTATTTTTTACTACCAATTTTTGTTGTAGGTGGCCTGATTATTTACACTTATTCGCAATATCCACTACTTCCTGAAAATATTGCAACACATTGGGGGCCAAACGGTCAACCCGATGCTTTTACAAATAAAAATAGATTTTCAGTTATTGCAATACCACTTATTTTATTAGTAATGCAGATAATGTTTGCAGGCATTATTGAGTTAACACGTCGCTCGGGCATTAAGATTAGCGTAACTAGAACGAAGCAATCCATTCGTCAGCAATTAGCGATGAGAAAGTATTCGAGTTGGTTTATGTTTTTAATGACTATGCTAATAACAATACTCTTTAGTATCTTACAATTAACAACAATTCATAGCGACCTTGTCGGTGAGAGTACGATGCTTACTATGTTCATTGTTTTCATTTTTATCACAATTATTGGGTCAATTGCTTTTGCAGTAAAACTGAGCAGTTTAGGTGATTCTAAAGGGGATAATTATTCTACTTCGGGTATTACAGACGTAGATGAAGATCAGTATTGGATAGGCGGTCTTATTTACTTTAATCGCAATGACCCATCAGTCTTCGTAGAGAAGCGATTTGGTGTTGGTTGGACGGTTAATCTAGCTCGTCCAATTGCTATTGCTTGTATTTTCGGACCGATTGTATTAATTCTCTTAATTTCAATATTTGCATAGATAGATTGAAAAATTGCATATAAATTTAACTATGACCAACAAGTAGCTAATACATCTATTTAAACGCCTTTATAGAGCTGATTCAGCCTGTATAAAAAGACCAATGTATTGTGCTGTCTAAAGAGGATATCGCAGTAACGAGTATCAAGAGAAAGTTGCAAGAACATTTGTAACGTTTTGTTCATATGGCGTTCATAATGGCAAAGTAATGTTATTACCATGGTAAGAATAAAATCTATGGAGGAATGACATTATGGAAACAAAATGGAGTTTACGTTTAGTTCGTTTAGCTGCAATCTTTGGTCTGATTGGAGTTATATTGGGCTCTCATATGGCTGGTTCTGGTAGCTATCAATTCCGTCCGATCCATGCGCATATTCTAGTAGTAGGCTGGTTAACAATTTTCACTTGGGGTATTTTCTATCGTATATATAAAATTAAATCTTCTAAGCTTGTAGCAATTCATGGCTGGACAGCAGTAATAGGCTCAGTAGGTTTAACAGTTGGTATGTGGTTAAATGCATTGAAGCCTTTTAACGTAAACGAAACATTCGCATTGGTCTTTTACATCGTAGGAGGTACAATTTTATTAGTAAGCTTTGGTGTGTTTGTCATTACAACATTTATGATAGATACTAAGGGAAGAAAGTAATATAGATAAGAAGCATCATCAGAAATGAGCTGAGGATGCTTTTTTGCATTTCTGTCAGAGGATAACAAATAAAAGTAGTTTAAGACCTAATTTATTTCTGGAATTTAAATGGCTATTGGTTTTGATTTGTATAAATTTTGCTATAATTAAAGATTAGAAAGAGTGGTGAATTGACATAGTGTCGAATTGGTATAGTATTTTTCCGAAAAATCCATTGCTCAGTATTTCTGCTTGGGCCTTTTTCTGTTTTGTCCCGTTTTACTTTGTTTTTCGTACAGCATCCCCATTAATTATATCGATTGCTGTTGCTGTGTTGATTGTCTATCTCATTTGTTTTCGTTTTTCATATAGTACCAATAGTGGTTTAGTTTATGTGTGCATTGCCTTAGAAATGGTTATTAACTCTGTAATGACAATTCTCTTTGGTTATATTTATTTCGCTTTCTTCACTGCTTTCTTTATTGGGAAAATTCGTCATACTGTTGGGTTTTATATTATGTATGGTCTCCATATTGCAATCACTATTGGTTCAATTATAGGAGGTTTCTTTATTGAAACAGAGCTATTCATTAAAGAAATTCCTTTTATTGTTATTGTTGTTTTCGGTGTAATTTTAGGACCGTTTTATTTATATAGTGCAAATAAACGTGAAAAATTACAAGGACAATTAGCAACTGCTAACGAACGTATTTCTGAACTCAGTGTCTATGAAGAACGTCAACGAATTGCTAGAGATTTGCATGATACTTTAGGACAAAAGCTTTCAATGGTTGGATTAAAGAGTGATTTAGCCATTCGTTTAGTAAAAAAAGATCAAGAAGCCGCTATAGAGGAACTTCGCGATATTCGTCAAACAGCTAGCATTGCATTAAAAGAAGTCCGAGAAATGGTATCGAATATGAAAGCTGCAAAATTACAGGATGAACTAATACAAGTTCAACGAATTTTAACAGCAGCAGACATTAAGATGCGGATAGAAGGAGATTCAGAATTTAGTCACATTCCTACGATTATTGGGAATACATTAAGTATGTGTTTGAAAGAAGCCATAAACAACGTAGTCCGACATAGTAATGCTACCGAATGCATAGTTACCATTATACAAAAAGCCGACGTGATCCAATTGAATATATTAGATAATGGTATTGGTATATCTAATATGAAGGTGAAACCATCAAGTAACGGTTTAAATGGTATGAAAGAAAGGTTAGAGTTTGTTAATGGCGAATTAGATATTTCTATAAATAACGGTACCCTTATAAAAATTAGCGTACCGAATGTTATAATGTATCAAAAAGAAGATCAACAGTTTAATTAAAAACATATAGTAGTATGTATTAAGGTCCCTAGCAATGTTTAAATGTTAAGTACCTTTATGGTACGCTTTATTTCCCGGGAAATATTAATGCTTGGATAAGAATTATAATAATTCGTCTAATCACACACGCAACAAATTGCAAAACAGACTTACAACATTGTACAATATTGTGTAAATCGATACTGGATTATCGTATCGAACTATTTATAAAAGGATGTGATAATGGTGGCATATGAAACAAATTTGCCTGCTACAGCACAAACTCATGCAAAGCCTTTTAATAATAATTTGGCGAATCTTTGCATGGGGTGATTAAAGTTTCATCGCCGTTGCATGTCATGTTATTCATTGAAATGCTTTGCCCTTAACTTCAATTATGATAGTGAAGGAGCGAGTTCCAATGCGATATGTGAATGCACAGGATATAATACCGCAAAAGCTGTTAGCTGAAATTCAACAGTATGTACAAGGAGGTTTACTCTATATCCCTAAACCTGAAAAAAGCAGGGTTAAATGGGGTGTTCATTCTGGTGAACGAGAAAGATTATCTAAACGTAATGCACTGATACGAGATACATTTCGGAGCGGATCATCATTAAATAGCTTAGCCAAGGAATTTAATTTATCTGTGGAAACAATAAAAAAAATTATTTATACAAAATAAGTTGTAATAGCTGCTTAGGTAACTAGCAGCTATTTTTATGTAGAGTTTTATTATAAAAATAATCCCCAATTGTAGCGCTGAGATATTTGTAGTAAGTTGAAGACAAAGGAAGTGATACGAATGGAACACTTTATGAATGTAGAACAATACCAGTTCATAAAGAAGCAGGCTAAGAAAATAGCTAGTGCGTATTCGAACACGAAAGACGAGGGTGTCATTCAGGCGTTACAAGCACTAGTAATGGAGAGTATTAATGAGAAGATTGTAGAATTGGATGAAGAAAGCCTTGCAATATTAAAACCTATCGTAACTATACAAACGAAAGAGCAACTTGAAGATTTTATTAGAAAGATAAAAGTTTACGTTACTCCATTTGATAAACTAACTGAGAAAGAACTTAAAAAACTCTTCCCAAAGGATAAAAAATTGAAAGTCCCGGATTTAAAAAATATAGATTGGACCGAAATTTCTTATTTAAGTTGGCTCGATTCAGGAACTAATCGTAAATATATTGTATATAGAAACGATAACGGCATAAAAAGCATCCGGGGCATCTTTAGTCAATCTAGTAAGAAGGGGATTTGTGCCATTTGCAATCAACATCAAACAGTCGGTATGTTCATGAGCTCCAAAAAGGGAAGAGCAGTAGGCACATATGTAAAAAGGGGAAATTATATATGCGTAGATAGCACTGTGTGCAATGAAAATTTATCAGATTTTAAACGATTAATAGACTTCATTGAAACGATTAATGAATAGAACCCCAGAAAAAGCAAATCATCTAATTTAGCTGATTTGCTTTTTGGTACATCTAAATAATATAAATGTAATAGAAGTAGTATGTCTAAAATTGATTTTTTAAATTTAGTCAAACATTTAAGATGGTTTTTAAAATCTATCAACATTAAAATTTAAACCATTCTGATTCTATTTCAAAATAAATAAACATCTCGGGAAGATTATGATCTCCGAAATGTTTATAGTAGTTTGAATTGCGATATATTTAAAAAGAACTTAATATAACAATCGATTATTTGGAGCGGTAGCTACCTCGATACAAATACGAATACTTTCTATTAGATCATCTAATGACCAGCTAGGAATTTTACCATGCTGAATAGCTAGTTCATGAGAAGCTGGAATATGTATAAACCCCGAAAGAATATTACTGTTCTTTGAAAGTGCATATTTTAGACCCTCATACATAATGTTATTACATAAATAAGTTCCTGCTGAGTTAGATATTTCCGCAGGATACCCTTTTTCTAAGAGTTGATTTACCATTTGACGAATAGGTAAATTAGTAAAATATGCGTCATTACCATCTGGATAAATTGCTTCATCTATAGGGGTATAACCTGAATTATCAGGTTCGCCATCTTTTGTATTGATTGATATTCTTTCAGGCGTTATTTTAAATCGTCCACCTGCTAAACCAAGTGAAATGATGATATCTGGTTGCACTTTTTCAATTAACTGTTTGAATTGTATAGCGGATTGCTTGAAATCAACTACTAGTATTTCTGCATGTATTTCATAGTCATTGATGACCCTATTTTTAAATTGATTTACTACTTTCATAGTAGGATTCACAGTGTAGTGTAGAAAAGGTTCGAAACCTGTTAAGAGTATTTTCTTCATAGTTGTACCTCTTTCTTAAAGTATTATTTGTCTGGATTTAAATAGCTTAATATTCCTCTTTTTAAAATGTAGATAGAATTACCATGAAACTGATGCTAAATTATGTATTTTAAACAAAGCGTAATGTTCAGAATATATTTAATATTATACAGAACTAAGTATATTTCCTCTTCCTTTGTAAAACAAGAGACAAGAAAATAATTATGATACAATCAAGTTAAACTTATCACTAATAAAACCCACGTAAGAAAAGAAGGTGACAGAATGTCGAACCAATCAGAAGAAGTAAAGGTTACACATCGATCAACTAAGGAAAAAGACGATATATTAAATAGATTAAAACGAATAGAGGGGCAAGTTCGAGGCATTCAAAACATGGTTGAAAATGACCGTTACTGTGTAGATATCCTAATTCAAGTATCAGCAATTAATGCAGCATTGAAGAAAGTTAACATGAATTTGTTAGAAAGACATACTAGTCATTGTGTGTCGGACGCTATTAAGAATGGAGAAGGAGAAGAAGCGATAAAAGAATTAATGGACGTTTTCAAGCAATTTTCAAAGTCTTAAAAAATTTGAGCCAGCATAAAAACTGGCATTTTATTTTTATTGTTGACATACCTAACGGGGGTATAGTAAATTTAGTGTAGAAGAAATCTTGATCAAGCCATGCTAAGAAATCAGATTCAGTGGATAAAAATAAGGGAAGAAAAACTTAGAGTAAGTAAATTTATATCACCTTTTAAATACTCTTTATTGTATAAATATCGGTTTTTCATACGTCCTTATCACTGCATTAAAGTACGTTTATTTTTACCCTATAGGGGTATAATTAGAACCCAAACAACTAAGGAGGAATTTTTTATTGAACAAATGACACTAGGTGTAAAAGGAATGTCTTGTGGGCATTGCGTTAATGCAATTGAAGGAAATGTAGGGAAGTTAAACGGTGTAGATTCTGTAAAAGTACATCTTGATACAGCTAAGGTAGATGTAGCATTAGACCCAAACATCATAAGCATACAAGATATTAAAAATGAAATTGAAGATCAAGGTTACGATGTAGAGTAATCTGTCTAAAGTAAAATAGCTAATAAAGAAATCGTGCTGGTTTCAGCACGATTTCTTTTGAAAAGCATCACTTTCGAATGGTAGCTACTTAAGGAGTGAAAAATGATGAGCCAAAAAAAAGCGACTCTCCAAATAACAGGTATGACATGTTCTGCTTGTGCAAATAGAATTGAAAAAGGTTTATCAAAGATAGAGGGTGTAGAAGAGGCAAATGTTAACTTTGCACTTGAAAAAACGCAAATAGTTTATGATTCAGATAAAGTGGATGAAAAGCAATTTAAAGATAAAGTAAAAGCTTTAGGTTATGACGTAGTAAGTAAAAAAGATGAATTAGATATCACTGGGATGACATGTGCAGCTTGTGCAAATAGAATTGAAAAACGTTTAAATAAGATTGATGGAGTTGATACAGCTACGGTTAACTTCGCGCTAGAATCAGTTCTTGTGGAATACAATCCGGAGCAAGTTAATGTATCTGAAATGCAAGAAGTAATAAAAAAACTTGGCTATGCGCTCATTGAGAAACAAGAAAAAACAGGGGATTATGTAGACCATCGTCAAAATGAAATCAAGAAACAACAAGGGAAATTTATTTTCTCACTTATTTTATCTATGCCATTGTTATGGGCAATGGTCAGTCACTTTGAATTTACAAGCTTTATCTGGCTACCTGATATGCTTATGAATCCGTGGGTACAGCTAGCGCTTGCAACACCAGTTCAATTTATCGTAGGTAAACAGTTTTACGTTGGAGCTTATAAATCGTTAAGAAATAAGAGTGCAAACATGGATGTACTCGTAGCATTAGGTACGTCAGCTGCTTATTTCTATAGTTTATATTTAAGTATCAAGTCAATTGGTTCTAACGCTCATATGGTGGAACTCTATTACGAAACAAGTGCAGTTCTAATTACATTAATTATTTTAGGTAAATTATTTGAAGCAAAAGCAAAAGGGCGCTCATCTGAAGCTATTAAGAAGTTAATGGGACTCCAAGCCAAAAATGCGACTGTTGTTCGTGATGGTGAAGAGATGATTATTCCAATTGAAGAAGTATTAAAAGACGATATTGTCTACGTGAAGCCAGGTGAAAAGGTACCAGTTGATGGTGAAATTGTAGAAGGTCAATCAGCGCTTGATGAAGCAATGTTGACAGGCGAAAGTATCCCTGTAGATAAAACGATGGGCGATACTGTTATTGGATCAACGATAAACAAAAATGGTTTCTTGAAAATTAAAGCAACTAATGTCGGGAAAGATACAGCACTTGCTCAAATTATTAAAGTTGTTGAAGAAGCTCAAGGCTCTAAAGCGCCTATTCAACGTTTAGCTGACGTAATTTCAGGTATATTCGTTCCGATAGTAGTAGCTATAGCTATTATTACATTCGTTGTATGGTACTTCATGGTGAGTCCTGGAGACTTTGCTGAAGCACTTGAGAAATTTATCGCAGTATTAGTTATTGCTTGTCCTTGTGCACTTGGCCTTGCGACACCAACTTCAATTATGGCAGGATCAGGTCGTGCAGCTGAGTTTGGCATACTGTTTAAAGGCGGAGAACATCTTGAAACAACACATCGTTTAGATACCATTATCCTTGATAAAACAGGTACTGTTACAAATGGAAAACCGTCATTAACAGATGTTCTGGTAGCACAAGATGTAGATGAGTCAGATTTCCTTAAGCTTGTAGGTACAGCAGAGAAAAACTCAGAACACCCACTCGCAGAAGCCATTGTTGCAGGGATAAAGGAAAAAGGAATTGAACCTGGATCTACAGATACATTTGAGGCCATTCCAGGTTTTGGTATTCATTCAAAAGTGGATAGCAATGAATTATTAATCGGTACACGTAAATTGATGGCGAAATACAATATTCAATTAAAAGCTGAATTAGAGAGTATGGAAGTGTTAGAGAAGCAAGGTAAAACAGCTATGCTAGTTGCTATCAATGGCCAATACGCGGGTCTCGTTGCAGTAGCAGATACAATCAAAGAAACATCAAAAGATGCTATTGATCGTTTACACAAATTGGGTTTAGACGTAGTAATGATCACAGGAGATAATACCCAAACAGCGAAGACAATTGCTGATCAAGTTGGCATCAAGCATGTTATAGCAGAAATTCTACCTGAAGGAAAAGCGGATGAAGTAAAAAAACTCCAACAATCCGGAAAAATCGTAGCGATGGTAGGCGATGGTATCAATGATGCCCCTGCACTAGCAACAGCTGATATTGGAATGGCAATTGGTACGGGAACAGATGTTGCAATGGAAGCGGCAGACATTACGCTAATTCGTGGTGATTTAAATAGTATTGCCGATGCGATCTTCATGAGTAAGAAAACTATCACTAATATTAAACAAAATCTTTTCTGGGCGCTAGCTTATAATAGTTTAGGTGTACCAATAGCCGCTGCTGGCTTATTGGCTCCTTGGTTAGCTGGAGCAGCGATGGCGTTTAGTTCGGTATCGGTCGTGCTCAATGCGTTAAGACTACAACGTATTAAGAGAGACTAGAGGAGTGGAAATATTTGAAAAGCAGTACTTGGATTTGGTCTCTATCGGCAATTGTGTCCTTGGTATCATCATAATAGGCTATAGTGTGTATGCCAATATGAATTCAAATAAAGAGGAAAGAGCTAGTAGTCATAGAAGTAATGCTCATAATAGTGAAAAGTCAGATCAACCAAATAGTGAAAATGAACACGTGGATCATAAAGAAAATGATATGAGTGAAGTGATACCTATAGTAACTTATGCTAACGGAGTCACATCGGTTGAATTAAAAGACAATGGTAATGATACACCAGAATTGGACGTTGCACATGAGAAGCTCATGCATTTGATTGTTGTTAGTGCTGATTTAAAAGAATATCATTTTATGGAGATAAATAAAAAATCCCGCATACCTCAACTTTAAGGGTATACGGAATCGCTGTTATTTTATTGTAAATGTTTTTTCTTCATGGAAATGAAGCTCTTTACCTTTTTCAACATGCAGAGTCACCTTATAAGTACCTGCATCATTGAAAGCGTGTTTAGCTTCATAAGTACCATCTGCTTTTTCTTTAAGTGTTAACCATCCAGCTTCTTCAGTACTATTATTGACGATTTGGAAACGAACTTTTGCATCTGTCAGTGATTTACCATCATGCTTGATAGTGACACCAAAACTAGTGTTTTCACCTCTTTTAGCAGTTGTTTGAGAGAAAGTAGCAGTAGTATCGTCATGAGCGTGTGCATGAGCATGTTCTTCTTCTGATTTGCCACCATGCTTATCAGCTTTCGAGTTGTCGCCGGCAACCTGCATGTCAGCATCAACCATTTCATGTGCCTCACCATTTGTTACATGTGCAGTGATTGCATATTCGCCAGCTTCTTTAATTGTCATTTTAGCTACATAGATTTTATCTTTATTTACTTTGGCTTCTAACATTTTATCTGAACCTGTATTATCATTTTCTATTTCAAACATTACTTCAGAAGCGTCCGTGATTATTTTTTCACCTTCTGTTACTTTTACTTGGAATTCAACTTTATCTCCGATTTTCGCCTTTTTAGGAACGTTTAGATCAGCTTTAAGGACAGCAGTCTTGACCTCTTGATTTTCAACTTTATTCGTATTTTTTTCTTCATTATCATTACAAGCTATAAGTGCAACGCTTGAAATTAGAGCTAAAGCGGTAAGTGTAATTTTGCGCATAAAAAAACTCCCTTCAATTGAGTACGATTGATTGTACCAAAAAAGAAGAGAGAGTTTGCAAAATATATGTGAAGTTTTAACTAAATTGATTTATTTCTTGTCAATATAGTAGGTAAGGTCATACCAACTAATACCAGAATGATCCCTGCAATTTGCACCCAAGTTAAAGATTCATGTAAAACAACAACTGAAACAATAACCGCTACAGGTAGTTCCATGGCACTTAAAATAGAAGCCATGCCACCACCAACTTTAGGAACAGCAATTGTGAATAATAATATCGGTAAAATTATCCCGAATAATCCTAGTAATAAACCGAATTTCCATAGCCCACCACCAAATAGTTGTCCGTTCCAAACAATTTCAGGTGCTAAGAAGATAGAAGTTATAACAAGCGCGAAGAATGACATGATCATCATTCGTGCAATTGTTGATATTTCTTCAGTTGGTCTTGAGTTGATTTGGATGAAAATAGAGAAGCTGACTGCTGCAGCAAAACCATAAACCCAACCTTGCCAAGCAATGCCACTTAAATCGACATCTAATATTCCAGCGGCTAATATTGTTCCCGCGAATAAGAAAATAAGTGAAATGACTTCCTCACGTTTTGGTAATCGACGGTGTAATAGACAATCTATAAGCATGCCAATCCAAGTAAACTGGAATAACATAACAACTGCTAATGAAGCAGTTAAATAATCTAAAGATTTTCCGTAAACAATTCCTGTCGTACCTGTGAAAATCCCGGCTAAAACTAGTACACCAACACTTTGTTTAGATAGTCGAGGTAATTTACGTTGTGTAAGTATGAAGATTAGAAATGCTAATGAAAATCCAACAACATATTGGCTTGTAACGGCCTCAGCTGAATCAAATCCATGTTGCATAGCTACCTTTACAATAGTTGACAATATCCCATAACTACTAGCTGCAATTATAACTAGTAGCGAGTAAAATAGATTTTTATTCATAAAAACAACTCCTATTTTTGGTCAGTTTAGAATCAACCAAGAGGATAGTATAACATTTTTTTTGATAATGTGAAAAGGGAAGTTTACTTTGTAGTATTGCATTCCACACAATCAAACATGAGCATCCTTAAAAGAAACTCATGATTTTTTATTCATTTGTACTCTCTTTAAATTAATAACCTCTAAATCGCCGATTTTCAAGGATAGGGACTGATCTTTAATGAGCTATATGGGAAAGTTGTTTTGACAAGAGTAGGTCTATTTCGTTTTGTCATTCCAAATATGTTGGATTTGAAAATTGTGCCATCTACATTCTCTAATTCAATCCCAGTAAAATCATTTCCATTTTGGTGAAAAAAAGTACTATAGAAGGTAATTGGAATATAAATTTAGACTCCACAAAATCGAGTCGAATTGAAATACCGTAATGTAAAGCAATCTCTACAATTGCTAAAGTTGACTTTAATTATATTGTAGTGAACAGGAAGGCTTATTTAGTAAATTTACGGTAGCGTACATGCCGTTAATTTCCGTTCCGGTGGGCGCTTTCCTGGGAACGAACCTTGAGCCTCCTTGTCGCTAACGCTCCTGCGGGGTCTCAAGATGTTCGCTAGTTCCCCAAGGAGTCGCCACCTGCACTCAATCAACTAGTTTTATCGTTTTTCTGAATTTTTCATTCTTTCTGATTCACATCTAACCCTTTATAATGAAAGGACTAATTCAGGGTGGTGCTGTCCATGATTTCCGAACAAGAAACACTCACTCTAAGCCCTTATGGTGATAAAAAAATGTCCATTAAAACCAACTTCAAATGAAATCACAGAAATAAAAAGAAGTAGGTAAAAATCAAACACAAACGTATTACTTTGACATAGAAAAATGTAAGGTTTGTCCATTACAAGATGGCCAAAAGCAAAACATATTCAGTTTCCATAAAATCAATCGAACATGAAGAGCAAGCAGCTTTTCAAGCAACGGAAAAATTCAAAGACCTAGCGAAAAAGCGCTATAAAATTGAAGCGAAGAATAAGTGAGTTAAAAAATCCGCATGGCTACAATACGGCAAAATCGGGGGGGGTATTTGGTCTGGAAATCCAAGGAGCCACAACGATATTTGCGGTGAATTTGAAACGTATCTAGAAGCTAATAAATGAAGAATAAGGGAAATACCCAAAAAAACACTTTCACTTTTTGTTCAATTTTGAACAGAAAGTGAAGGTGTTTACTATTGAAGAATATCATTTGAAAAACGCGTAAGTTTTTCAGTGCCCTCATGAAAGAGGGGGCTTTTCACAATAATAATTAAATTGATGTAAAAATTCTAGCAATCTTAGTGCATATTTAAATCTTTAATTTTTAGGTCCTATTCTTCCACCCTTTGTTAACAAACTCCAACACATACCAAAAAACTTCACCTTTTTTTGGAATATATAAGGAAGGCCAACAGGAAGTTGGTCAGGTAGCCGTTGCCACAGGACGTGGCGAACTTAGGCTATCTTCCTTTAAACGAGCGCTATCAGCATTAAAGTATATCCAGCTTCAGGCGCTAGTTGCTCGGGTCGTTTCAGTCGGGCGCTCAAAGTCTAAGAGCGACTTTGGCTTCCGCCTTCCAACGACCTCGCAGCTAAACGAGCGCCATCAGCATTAAAGTGTATCCAGCTTTAGGCGCTAGTTGCTCGGGTCGTTTCAGTCGGGCGCTCAAAGTCTAAGAGCAACTTTGGCTTCCGCCTTCCAACGACCTCGCAGCTAAACGAGCGCCATCAGCATTAAAGGGTTTTAACCATATGGTGGAATGGTTCGTCTATGATTGTCCATGGTTCTGTTATGACGTATCCCATACGTTCGTATAGTTGGCGTGCTTTTTCTTTTTGAGTTTCAACATTTAGTGATATTTTTTTATAACCTTTTTCACGTGCTAGTTGTTCTGAGAATTCCAGGAGAATAGTACCGATTCCTTGACCACGGAAGTCGGGATTAATGCAAATTGTATCAACGTAATATTCGTCTTCATGAGCTTCTTTATCAACTTTTGGTGTTTCTGCACCTTTTTCTTGTAGCCATGCTTCTAAGTTGGCATCCATTTGCGGTGCTGCATCACCTGAATAAATGACTAGAGTGCCGACTACTTGACCATCATGTTCTGCAACATATGTATTGAGGTGCGAGTGACGGTTATCTGTGCGCTCGAATAAGTTTATTAATTCGCTTTCAATGGCTTTAGGTTCTGTTTCACCTGTCATACGATTTGCGATATCTCCTATAGCCTCAATAATAAGTGGGGCGACAATTTTGCCGTCAGCAAGTTCAGAATTTCTTACAGTAGTCATCATTTTTTTATCAAACTCCTTCGAGTTTAAGTATAGCAAAGAGAAACGGTAATTTCCGATTATAAGTGTTTGTGCCTAGGGCGATTTAAATAAAGAGAGGGAGGTTCTCCTTAATTTGACGAAAACTGTCGAAAAACACGGAAAGAAACTTTTTCAATAAGTGATTTCATGGTACGCTAGACGTAAGATATTTTGTGGAGGAGTTTGTAGATGTTAGACTCAAAGAAAGAATTCATTCTCGTATATGGAGATGCGTTTGTAGATTTTATTTCAAATGATAAGACTAATACGTCTTTTACTAAGTTTTTAGGTGGCGCTACTGTAAATGTAGCTGCAGGAATTAGTCGCATAGGTGCGCCTTCTGCATTAATCACAATAACAGGGGATGATGAAACATCTGAATTCGTCCGTAATGAATTAGACAAAGAGGGCGTAAATATGAACTATGCCAAATTTCTCCCTGAAAAACGCGTAAGTGGTGTACATGTCCATCTGACTGAAGGAAACGATCGTATTTTTACGAATTATATTGATGAAACACCTGATTTACAAGTAGAGACTGAGCATTTACAGGAAGAAGCATTCAAACGCGCTTCTATTTTTAACATTTGTTCAAATACTATGTTCCATCCGGTTGCACTTGAAACAACTCGTGCAGCAGTAGCGTTGGCTAAAAAGCATAATGTATTACTTGCAATGGATGCAAATATTCGTCCATTACGTTGGGAAAGTCAAAAAGCTTGTTATGAGACTATTAATACGTTTTTAAATAGTGTGGATATGTTAAAGTTAGCTGATGAAGAAATGTTCTTCTTAACAGGGACGACAACACTAGAAGAGGGCATTGCATCGTTAGCAAAATACAATATTCCTTTAATAATGATTACGGTTGGGGCACAAGGCACGCATGTCGTGTTAAATGGTGAAGTGAAACATGTACCTTCTATTCCAATTACATGTGTGGATTCGACAGGTGCTGGCGATGCCTTTATGGCAGGCATATTAAGATATACACATTTAAATGGCATACCAAAAACGATGGAAGATGCTTATAAGTGTGTATTCTTTGCCAATCAATTAGGGGCAATGGCTGCAACAAAAGCAGGTGCGATTACAGCAATGCCATGTTTCGAGGAGATAAAATCACTTATTAAAGAAGGTGTTTAATGGTGGAGAAAAATTATCAGGCATTAGTTGAAGAGCGTATCTTCTTCGGGGGAGCAGCAGATGCAGAACACGCTGTCACGAATGAAAAAGTTGATATTGTTATCGATTTACGTGTGAAAGAACCGGAAAGGGTTACTTATAATAGAGTACACGCTCCTATTGCTGACGAAGTAGAACAGGTTGAAGCTTCTATCTTGCATGCAGTCGATGAAATAATTTCAGCATACCGTGATGGGAAAAAAGTGTTTTTCCATTGTGGTGGCGGTGGTGGTCGTGCAGGTACCGTCGCAGTTGCTACACTTATTGAGCTAGGACAAGCAGATTCTGTTGAAGAAGCTGAACAAAAAGCCAAAGCTATACGTGATAAAGTAAATGTTCGTGAACCAATGAAAAAAGCTTTGCAAAATATATATAATAAATAACTAATAAATCCTTGGTGCATTTGCAGCAAGGATTTATTAGTTTATATCAAAAGTTTTTAAAGAGCGTTTATTTATTTTTGAATTACTTTTCAAAAAGCTGCCGTCGCAATTTATAGCATGGGGGAGACAATTAGAATAAATCTCTTTTACCGAATTACTCCTAATTATTGCTGCTACATAAATGGCGGAATATGTAATTAAGAGCGCCTATCAAAAAAAGCGCTTCTTATTGATGAAAGTTAACTTAATAGTAAAAACCTATGCATGGGTTTATCTTTTGGAATATTTACGAAAAGGACTGCCACTAGGAGAATGGAGAGCAATCAAGCTTTAAATATCCTTATCCCTAACAGTAATATATAATGAACCATTTGGTTGAAGTTGAGCATAATATACATCTTGAACAGATTCTATCTCTTTTTTACGAAGTTTACGCATAAGCCATTCCTCCGTTAGGTTTAATTCCTCCATCGTGTTCCAAACGATTGCTCCATCTGCAATCACTTCCATTGGCATATGTGGCGGAATTGAAACATCTGCCTTTACATCTTGCTTTGTTGCTCCTTGCTCAGCAGGTTTCTTCAAAACGCTCAACCTTCCATTTGTCTCCAAAATGGCGTACTGCACGTCTTGAATGGAATAGATGGATTGTTCACGTAGCATCATAATTAAATCATCCATATGCAAGCGTGATGATTTTAATGCCTGAACAGATAGTTCCCCATTTTTTATAATTACAGTTGATGAATCATTAATGAGTACACGCATTTTCGGAGATTTGAGTGCAACGAAACTCATAAAAATCGTCAAGATAGTCCACCATATAAGAGAAATAAGCCCATCGATAAAGGGTGTCTCGTGTTGCGCAGCAATCTCAGCTGCGGTAGATCCAATTGTAATTCCTGTAATGTAATGGAAAAATGTTAGCTGACCCAATTGTTTTTTTCCGAGCCAACGTGCTAACAAAAGCAAAACAAGAAATGATACCGTTGTCCTCAGGATCATCTCCCAAAAGTTAATTTCCAAAATTTTATCCATTCAAATCAAGCTCCTTTTCATTACATATCCGTTAGTATTTCCTCGAAAATTGGAGATATGCTTAAAATTCCATGAAAATTCGCTCATAATTATTGTTATAATTAGTAAGTTGATTATTTTGAATTAAGAAAGAAGTGTGATTAAACAAAATGACGACTGTAAATAAAACGCAATCATTAGGAAACCCAGTGTATCCGATAATGTTTGCAATAGGGCTTTGCCATTTATTCAACGATACTTTACAAGCCGTTATTCCAGCGATGTTCCCAGTATTAGAAAGTGAGCGAGGTTTAACATTTACTCAACTTGGTTTTATAGCATTCGCATTAAATATGGTAGCTTCGGTTTTACAGCCGGTTGTTGGTTATTTTAGTGATAAAAAGCAAAAACCTTATGCATTACCGCTTGGTATGACTAGCTCATTTATTGGTATGGCAGGTTTAGCTTTTGCAGCAGACTACTGGATGATATTAGTTTCAGTTATATTTTTAGGGTTTGGTTCAGCGATTTTTCACCCAGAAGGTTCTCGTGTTTCTTTTATGGCGGCAGGTTCAAAACGCGGATTGTCACAATCTATTTATCAAGTTGGTGGTAACTCCGGGCAAGCGTTAGCACCTTTAATTAGCGCTTTTATTTTAGTACCATTCGGTCAAAAAGGAGCGGCATGGTTTTTAATTGTCGCAGCTGTAGGCATCATTGTTTTATCAAAAATATCAGCATGGTATAAAAAACAATTAGAGGAAGAACGTTTATCTAAAAAGAAAAAAGGAATTATTTCTTCTTTACCACAAATGACAAGAAAGCAGGTTGGAATTGCACTTGGCTTATTAATGATGGTCATATTCGTTCGTTCATTTTATGTTACAAATATAACAAGCTTTTATATCTTTCATTTGATGGATAAATACGGTTTAACAATACAAAAAGGACAGTTAATTATTTTTGTATTCTTAGCTATTGGAGCGGTAGGGACATTCTTTGGTGGACCAATGGCAGACAAGCTAGGGCGTAAAAACATTATCTTGTTATCGGTGCTCGTCCCGATGCCACTTGCCTTAATATTGCCTTATGTTCCTTTGGGGGCAGTTGTTGTATTACTTATTTTGATTGGCTTCTTCATTATGTTAAGTTTCTCTGTGACAGTAGTTTACGCACAGGAATTAGTACCGAGTAAAATCGGTACAATGGCGGGATTAACGGTAGGGTTAGCTTTTGGGATGGGTGCAATTGGAGCCGTCGTTATTGGTATTATGATGGACCAATATGGGATTTTTAAAACAATGGTTGTTATATCCGTATTGCCTTTACTTGCTCTGGTGGCTTTTGCATTACCGACAGATCGTAAATGGAAATTAAAAAGTTAAAGTTATTTATAAATGACGAATTGTAATATTAAGTGCAACACCAAGACAAAATAGAAAACGCCCATAACGATTCCGTGTAAAATGTAAGTTACCACACTAAACATC
>NZ_JBNNTI010000057.1:0-17970 GCF_050278625.1 Viridibacillus sp. NPDC096237
TTGTCGCTACCATTATACCGAATTTGGGGAGGTGCCTGTTTTTCATTGTCTGAAAGACGTTGATATGACTGAGCTCAGAATTATGAAATTAACTCTCTTGAAAACAAAAATAGAAATAAGAGAATGCTAAAGTTAATTACAAGAGTTCATTGTTATTCTATGCTAAAATAAGGGAATATAAAGATAAAAAAATTATTTAACAAAGGGGCTCTTACATAATGACAACTCGTATCGTAGAAGAATTTTTGGAACTCGTACAAATTGATTCTGAAACATTCCATGAAGAGAAAATTTCACCTGTATTAAAAACTAAATTCGAAGCATTGGGCTTTGAAGTTGAAGAAGATGATGCAGCAAGCCGTAATGGACATGCTTCAGGTAACTTAATCTGTACACTGCGTGGTAATACAGATGCCCAACCAATTTACTTTACATCGCATATGGACACAGTAGTGCCTGGTAAAGGAATTAAACCAATCATAAAAGAAGACGGATATATCCATTCTGATGGCACAACGATTTTAGGTGCAGATGATAAAGCTGGGTTAGCAGCACTTCTTGAATTACCAAAACGCTTAAAAGAACAAAATATTGCGCATGGCGATATTCAGTACATCATTACTGCTGGTGAAGAGAGTGGTTTAGCTGGAGCAAAAGAGCTTGACCCATCGAAAATCTTTGCCAAATATGGCTTTGCAGTAGATAGTGATGGTAAAGTGGGGGGTATCGTAACAGCAGCGCCATTCCAAGCAAAAGTGGAAGCTGTCATTTATGGTAAAACAGCTCACGCTGGTGTTGCACCTGAAAAAGGAATATCAGCTATTACTATTGCCGCAAAATCAATTGCAGCCATGAAATTGGGTCGTCTAGATGCTGAAACAACAGCGAACATTGGTCGCTTCGAAGGTGGACAAGCAACGAATATCGTTTGTGATGAAGTGCATATTTTAGCTGAAGCTCGTTCAATTAACGAAGCAAAATTAGAAGCACAAACTATTCATATGAAAGAAGTTTTCGAACAAACGGCTGAAAAAATGGGCGGTAAAGCCGAAATAACTATTAAGCGCATGTACCCAGGTTTCTATTTTACAGAAGATGATTTAGTCGTGAAAGTAGCTCAAGAAGCAGTTCGTAAAATTGATCGTACACCAGAAATTATGACAAGTGGTGGGGGTAGTGATGCAAACGTGATTGCTGGATTTGGCATTCCTACAGTCAATCTTGCAGTAGGCTATGAAGACATCCACACAACAAAGGAACGTATCCCAGTTGAAGAATTAGAAAAACTTGCGGACTTGTTAGTGGAAGTAGTAAAATGCGCGGCTGAAGTAAAATAACACATATTACAAGAAGAGGAAGAAGCCAATGTCTAGTAGTAAAGTAGTCGTTTTCCGTTGTGGTCAAGAAGAATACGCCGTTCCTGTTGATCACGTCGTATCAATTGAGAAAATGGAGCATGTTAATCCCATTCCACATTTACCAAGCTATGTAACAGGTTTAATGAGAATGCGCGGAGAACTATTGCCGATATTAGATTTCGAGCAGATCTTATACAAGGGTCAAGCTGTAGGAGAGCAAGTACGCGTGGTTGTATTACAAATAGATGATTTCCTATTTGGCTTACTTGTAGTTGAGGCTAAAGAAATTCTCGATATTCCAGCTGAACAATTACAGCAAATGGGTCTAGTGAATTATGCCAAAACACAATATTTCACAGCAGTAGCGAATTTAGATAATCGTATGATTACAGTAGTATCACCATCAGTACTCGTAAACTCGTTAGAAGGAATTAAAGAACTAAAAGCGTATATGCAAAAAGTAAAGAAAGACGAGCAAGAAGTAGAGGTTTCAAACATCTAGTTAAAGGACATGCTGAGTCAATTCATGACATCAGGATGTCTTTTTTATTTGCAGTAAAGTACTTACTACATAGGCTCACGTATTTTTCAATAGACTAAATTTATAATTATACTCTTATTTTAAAAATGAAATCATTACTGGCCATGTTAGCTAAACAAAAATATTTATATGAATTTATTTGTTGACTTTATACCCACCAGGGTATAAAGTGGAGGTTGTAATAGGAGTGCAGTTATGACAAACAGTATTAAACGTTTAGCAGGTTAACTAAGAAGCATTTTATGGACTATGAAATAATGGTAAGGTTGCAAGGAATGCATTCCAAACTTTCTGCAGTACGTTCCTGTGTAGATTCTGCGAGTGCATTTGTAAGTGAGAACTTAGCAGAATGTATACAAAGTGCAGAAGGTAATCAATAACAAACGAATGAATCGATTCAAGAGGCAGTGAACTTACTTTTGAAAGCCATAAAATTGGCTTTATCTTTTTTGTTTTAAAATACCTATACCAGTATATGTAATGATATGAATAGGAACTTATTGGTTTATGTAAGAACGAAACGCGAATTTAGTTTAATAAGGAGGAGCATGATGGGATTAGCAATTATTGTTGTCTTGATTATAGTTTTTCTTGTTTGGCGTAGGATGCCTACAAATGGCATAAAATCAATTTCAACAGAGAAATTGAGAGATATTGTAAATGATGAAGGTAAAGTATTTATTGATGTACGAACACCTGGCGAATATAAAGGTAGAAATATTCGTCAATTTAAAAATATCCCACTTGGATCGAGCTTTTCAAAGTTACCAAAGGATAAAGAAATTGTTGTCATTTGCCAAAGCGGGATGCGCAGCAGTCAAGCATGTAAACAACTTAAAAAATTTGGTTATGAAAACATCACGAATGTCCGTGGCGGCATGAGCGCTTGGAGAGATGATTAATATGAAAGGGATTACAGTAAAAGAAGTACAACAACGTTTGGAAAAAGGCGAAGAATTGAATTTAATCGATGTTCGTGAAGTTACTGAAGTACAAGAAGGACATATCGCAGGAATCGTTAATATTCCGTTAGTTTCATTAGAGTTCCAATTACAAGACCTTGACAAAAACAAACAATATATTACGGTTTGTCGTTCGAGTGCACGTAGTGGAAGAGCAACTGAATTTTTAACAGCTAAAGGATTCAACGCAACGAATATGGTTGGGAGGGATGATGTCTTGGGAAGGAGAAGCTCAATAATCTGCATTTTTTTAAATTGAAATATACCCAAGTAGGTATAAGGAGGGGTAGTAATGGCAGTAAAAGCAGATGTACAGTTAAATGCAAAAGGATTAGTTTGTCCATTGCCGATTGTTAAAACGAAGAAGGCAATGAATAACTTGGTAGATGGACAAATTTTAGAAGTGCAAGCAACCGATAAAGGTTCGAAAGCCGATTTAGCAGCTTGGGCCGAAACAGTGGGACATCAATATATTGGAACAGCTGAAGAAGATGATGTGCTATTCCACTACATTCGCAAATGTTCAAATAACACAGTAGTTGAAAAAATATTTGAAAAAACAATTTCAAATGAAGAAATCATTATGCGCGTTACAAAAGGTGGGCTTATCTTAGACGTTCGTGAGGAAGCTGAGTTTGCGTTTGGTCATATTGAAGGAGCAATATCAATTCCGATAGGAGAGTTAGACTCTCGCCTGAATGAATTAGACAAAAATCAAGAAATCTATGTCATTTGCCGTACAGGCAAACGGAGTAATCTAGCAGCACAAAAGCTTGAAAAAAATGGCTTTACAAAAGTGTATAACGTTTTACCAGGCATGACGAACTGGAATGGCGAATTAACAAAAACAATTTAATTTTAGGAGGAATTTATAATGTCAAACAAAGTAGCAATTATAGCAAGTAACGGTGGTCTGTTCGACGCCTATAAAGTATTTAATATCGCAACAGCAGCAGCAGCTTCAGAAAAGGAAGTAACAATTTTTTTCACATTTGAAGGGTTAAATTTAATCCACAAACAAGCTATACAAGCACTACCTATGCCTGAAGGTAAAGAGTTTATGGCTGAAGGGTTTACAAAAGCCAATGTTCCAAGCATTCCACAATTAGTGGTAATGGCACAAGAGTTAGGTGTAAAATTCATCGGTTGTCAAATGACAATGGACGTAATGGGGCTAACTACAGAAGACTTTGTAGTTGGTATTGATGTAGGGGGTGCTGTGACATTCCTTGAATTCGCAAAAGATGCAGCACCGACACTGACTTTCTAATAATAAAATTCTAATATACCTATGGAGGTAATTGAAATGGCATTGAATAAATGGACAGCACAGCAAGTCGCTCGTAAAGTCATCGAAAATCAAGCATTATTCATATTAGATGTACGAAATAAAGACGCATTCGAAGACTGGAAAATCGAAGGACATAAATTCGATTATTTAAACATTCCTTATTTTGAACTTCTTGATGGAATCGAAGAAATTTTACCTCAAATTCCTACAGACAAAGATGTATTAGTTGTCTGTGCAAAAGAGGGCTCATCAATAATGATTGCAGAAATGCTTTCTGACGCGGGGCGTGACGTTGGATACTTGGAAGGTGGTATGAAATCTTGGAGTATGTATTTAGAGCCTATTAAAGTTGGGGATTTAGCAAATGGGGGAGAACTATACCAATTTGTTCGATTAGGAAAAGGTTGTCTCTCTTATATGATTATCTCTGGAAAGGAAGCAGCGATTATTGACGCTGTTCGATTTACAGAGATTTTCACAAAATTTGCTCAAGAGAAAAATGTGACAATAAAACACGTGTTTGATACACATTTACATGCAGATCATATTTCGGGTGGTCGCCATATTGCAAATGATACAGGTGCCACTTACTACTTACCACCTAATGACGCAGAAGAAGTCGTATTTGCTTACACACCTCTTGAAGATGGTTTAACAGTACAAATGAGTGCTTCAAAAATAGATGTTGGTGCACTCTATTCACCAGGTCACACAATTGGTTCGACATCATTTATTGTCGATGGAAAATACCTTTTAACAGGTGATATCTTATTCATCGATTCGATTGGTCGTCCAGACTTAGCAGGACTTGCAGAGAACTGGGTAGAAGATCTTCGTGAAACTTTGTATAAACGCTACCGCGAACTTGCAGAAGATTTAATCGTGCTACCAGCTCACTTCATGATCATCGATGAATTAAATGAAGACGGTACAGTATCTAAGCCTTTAGTTAATCTTTTTGCTGATAATCATGGTTTAAATATAGAAGATAAAGCAGAATTCCGATCTATGGTAACAGACAACTTACCACCGCAACCAAATGCATATCAACAAATTCGTCAAGTAAACATGGGGAGAATCACTCTGGAAAATGATGAACAAACAGAAATGGAAATCGGACCAAACCGTTGTGCAATACGTTAATAAAGTGAAAAAATTGGAGCTCATCCAATCCTTTGAAAATCAAAACACTATTGAATTGGAGAGATTTAAATGAATTCAAATAAAGTAGTAGATGCAACAGGGTTAGCTTGTCCGATGCCAATCGTTCGAACAAAGAAAGCAATGGATACGCTTAATTCAGGTGAAGTGTTAGAAATTCACGTAACAGATAAGGGGGCACTTGCAGATATGCCTGCATGGGCAAATTCAGGTGGTCATACGATACTAGAACAAGCGGAAGTTGATGGAGTATTCACATTCTTTATTCAAAAAGCATAAGAAGTTGGCGGGTTTTCATGAATGAATGCTCGCCATTTTAGATAGAAAGTAGGAAATAAAATGGATGTAATGTATATCCTTACTTTATTTGCGATTGGCTTAATCGGATCCTTTGTATCAGGTATGTTGGGAATTGGTGGAGCCATTGTTAAATACCCACTCCTACTGTATGTGCCATCTATTTTTGGTTTTACAGCTTTTACTGCACATGAGGTATCCGGTATAAGTGCGTTAGATGTGTTATTTGTATCCATAGTAGGTGTACTTGCTTTCCGAAATGGAGGCTTTTTAAATAAAAAACTAATTACGATTATGGGTACGACTGTATTATTTGGTACATTAATCGGAAGTTTTGGTTCCGGACAGTTATCAGAAGAAACGGTGAATATTGTCTATGGCATTCTAGCATTACTTGCAGCGATTATGATGTTCATCCCGAAGAAGAAAGTTGATAATATTCCACTTGAAGAAGTTGAATTTAATGCACCAATAGCAGCTACCCTAGCATTCATTGTTGGTATAGGCTCAGGTATAGTGGGTGCTGGAGGTGGATTTCTATTAATCCCCATCATGCTACTTATCTTACGTATTCCAACCCGAATGACAATTGCCACTAGTTTAGCAGTAACATTTATATCCTCTATTGCAGGATCTTTCGGAAAAATAGCAACTGGTCAAATTGACTATGTACCTGCATTAATTGTTCTTGTTGCAGGTCTTATTGCAGCTCCAATCGGCGCGCGTGTGAGCAAGAAAATGAATACAAAACTGTTACAACGACTGTTAGCAGTTCTTATTCTCTTAACAGCCATAAAAGTATGGATGGATATATTATAAAACAAGAAGAGAATAAGGTGAGAAAGAAAAGTAGCATTCATTTGAACGCTACTTTTTTGCATGGTTGAAAGTAGTTTATTGAAATAAGAGCAATTTTGAATGGCAATTTTGTTTGCTATAGAATTACACTCAAAAAAGATATTTGACATACTACTAACATATACCGAGCTTGTTAAGGCTATATTGATATCACAGAACTTGTACATGGAAAAGAAGCTATAGAATCGCTCAAAGCATTCAAAACCCTATTTTAGATGAGCAGAATTTGCCATTTTTTATTTATATTTTAGATTTAAATACAGTCCTATAGAGACTAACTATAATCTACATGGATGAATTGATTCCCCTTTAATTATGAGAATTGCTTTTTTAGGGAAAAGTAAATGCTAATTAGGTTAGAAAAAACTACTTACGTAGAAGTTTTTTCCTCTTTAATAACAACTTGTTTATATGAAATATAAAGTGATAATAAACCGTTTAAAGCTAAAAAGAAAATTACAATTTGGATTAGAAAAGCCATATCAGCAGCAAATATTTTTATTGAATACCATGGTGAATCTACAAAATAAATGAGCAAAGGTATTATCGCGATAGATAATGCCAAAAGTAAGACTCCAGAGGCACGCCATGCGTTTTTTTTGAGAGTACCCCCTGATTTAACCTTTAATAGTAGATAAAGGAACAGCGCAGATAGTAAGCAAATAAAACCTATTGTAAGCAGCTGAACAGTTGGGGAATTTGGAGGGATTGTATTCGGTTTATCTCCATTTAATATATTGATAATCCCCTGTTTCAGATATGGAAGTCCTTTTTCTTCTAGAATATGATTTTTATTTGTAAGAATTACTCCGCCCCAACCAGTTCCAGGTATTATAAATACTTCTGAATGTGAATCCGGAGTTGATCCAGAATGCCAAATCATTTTATCGTTGGAATATGGGTTAGTTATTCTTAAACCAGCTCCATAGTATCGATTTTCGGATATTTTAAAGAATGGAGATAAATAGAGATTCATAGTTTCTTTATTTAAAATTCTGGAGTCATCTTCTTGATTAAGAAATTTGATGTAATGGACCATATCTTCAGCACTTGCAGTTATGTAACCATATGGTGCTCCTGCATTATCGTATGGCAAGGAACTTTTTCGTGGGAACCCTAACCAGGATTCATAACCAGCTAAAAACCCTTTTTCATATGCAGTATCGTTGTCTGCCGCAGCATCCATCATACCTAATGGAATAAATATTTGCTTTTCCATGTAATTGGAATACGTTTGCTTTGTAACTTCTTCTATGAGAGCACCAAGTATTAAGAAATTCGCATTACTATATTGATGTTTTTTTCCAGGAGGAGCAGTAAGCTCAATGTTTGATAGACTTTCTACATAATGCTTTATAGCATTAAAACCTTTAGATGCCTTGTCGGAAATTGATAATCCTGAATAAGTACTTATTCCACTCGAATGGGTAAGTAAATGTTTTATAGTAATTTTTGATGCGGCTTGTTTATCTTTAAGGGTAAACCATGGGATATACTTTTGCACTGGATCCTCTAGGTAAATGGTGTTCTCTTCAATTAATTTCATTATAGCTAAACCTGTTAATGGATTTACTTATCGAGCCAATAGTAAAGGGGGTTCGTGTAGTTACTTTTTCCTCGGATTCTCCCGTTACACCCCATGATTTAGTATAAAATAGTTCATTATCATGAACTAGGGCAATAGAAGCTCCTGGAATACGATAGTCTTTTAAAAATGTTTCTACATAGTTATCGATAGTTTGTTTAATATCTTGTCCCGCGAGAACCTTTGAAAATGGGAGAAATAGAACGCACGCATAAAATATTAAGCATAAAGCAATACCTGTATATTTTAATTGTTTCATATAAAATTTCACCTACTAAAATTTATTCTTCGAATATAAAACACTACTAACGTACAAAGTAGTGAAGATATAGAAAAGCTAATAATCATTAGAATAGAATTCCACCAAAAATTATCTGATATTTGATAAAAAATATTGTAATTAAATGAATTGTTATTTTGTGGATTAAATGATCCCGTTAAGAACATAGATAGGAGAAGTTGTGAAATAAGATAGCAGACGATAAAAGTAAAGCTTCCAATCACAAAAGAAATCCCCATTCTACTGTTAGTTTTTCGTATTTGTTTTATTTTAGTATGAAGGTCTATTCCATTAATATCTAAAAAATCTTTAACAAATGTTTCTGTATCTCCTAATTCATTTATCCCGTCTTCTCCATGTTCACGAGATTCTTGGAAGTGTTCCACAATCTGTTGTTCAATATACTTTCTATCCTTTGAATTGATTTGATATAGCTTTAGTTCGTCAAGAACTTCATTTAAAAATTGTTTTTCTGTTAGGCTCAATTCAATATTCATTCTAAATGATCTCCTTTTAACTGACTTTGTAGTAAAGATTCTATATCCTTTTGTACATCCAACCACTCACTGATTTTTTTCTGAAGATATATTTCTCCTATTTCATTGATTTCATAATAAACTCTAACCTTCCCGCTCTCTGTCATTTCTCGATAAGCACTAACCCAATTTTGATCTTTTAACTTAGTTAAAATAGGATAAATGCTTCCTACTCCTTTCAATTTTAAATTGTGTTCTTCTAACTCTTTCATAATTTCATAACCGTAGCTTTTTTTCTTTGACAAAATAGATAGTACACACATTTCTAAATGACCTTTAATTAAACTTGTTCTGTCCATAGGATGAATTTAACAGAAATATATACTTCTTACAAGTATATATTTGTTATAAATTCAATAAATAAGAATAAAGAGTGGGGTGTAATAAAGGTAATAATAAATTTTTATCATTAATCGTGCTTAGTGTTGTATTTTTGATTGATTATAAAATTAGTAATCTTGAAGGGTAAATTAAAGCTGAAATGTCAATCAGGTTAGTAACAGGAAAGAAAGTCTCGTTCAACTTTATACGTAGTGAATACCAACATCTGTTCGTAATTTTTGCTATACTGTACATAATAAAAGAAGCAGGAGAGATGTGAGATGGCGGAGTGGAAACAAAAAGGGCGAATTATTTTTCATATCGATATGAACTGTTTCTATGCCTCTGTAGAGCAATCACATGATCCAACACTAAAGGGCAAAGCAATTGCCATTGCGGGCAACCCGAAGGAGCGACGCGGCATCCTAGTAACTTGTTCATATGAGGCACGGGCAAAAGGGGTATATACGACGATGGCTGTGTGGGAAGCTAAGCGCAAATGTCCGGAACTCATCTTGTTACCGCCTAATATTGAACGCTATCGTATCGCTTCAAAGGCGATATTTGACATACTACGAACATATACAGAACTTGTGGAGCCCGTGTCAATCGATGAAGGCTATATAGATGTTACGGAACTTGTACATGGAAAAGAAGCTATAGAACTCGCAGAAAGCATTCAAAAACGTATTTTAAATGAGCTAGATTTGCCGTCATCGATTGGGATTGCACCGAACAAGTTTTTGGCTAAAACAGCTTCTGATATGAAAAAGCCAATGGGTATTACCGTTTTAAGAAAACGTGAACTACCAAACATTCTATGGTCTTTACCAGTCATTGAAATGCATGGGGTTGGAGAGAGCACAGCGAAAAAACTAAACGATTTAAAAATCAACACAATCGGCGATTTAGCACAAGCCTCTGAAGGCTTTTTAAAAAGCAACTTAGGTAAAAATGGAGCTAGGTTAAAAGACAGAGCAAATGGTATTGATAACAGGGAAGTCGATCCAAATGCGATTTATGATACGAAAAGCGTTGGCAATTCCACAACTTTACCTATAGATTTAGTAGAATGGGATGAACTTCGCAAAACAATCGATGGACTCTGTGAAAAGGTTGCTAAACGTCTATCAGCTAAGAATCTAGCTGGACATACCGTATCCATTCAAATTCGAGATGCTGATTGGCATAACTCGAGTCGTAGTAAAACCTTTTCCAATGCCATTTATAAAAAATCAGATATTTTTGAAATAGCTATCGATTTAGCAAAGAAACATTGGCATGGTGAACCTGTTCGTTTACTTGGTGTAACGTTGAGTAATGTGATTGATCGTAAAGAAACAGCAGAGCAGCTTTCCATCTTCAACTTTGAAAATCATGCCAAAGAGGAGCCAATTATCCAAGTAGTGGAACAGCTCCAAAAGAAATTCGGAAAAGAAATTATTTCAAAAGGCATGAAAGAACAGAAAAAGCCCAATTACGAATCGCAAACGAGCTTTAGTAAGGACTTTTTGGAGGATCATAAGGATTGATGAATATAATTTCAATCAATTAGGGGAGCAAATTGGATAAGACATATGAGAACTATGGAGACTTACAATAAGTTGATCTATTTTTTTGTTAGTGAGTAGAAATAATTATTTAAAAATTCACAGTATCGCTTTTTACATAACTAAAATATAAGTAATGCAAAGCAAAGGCGTGTATCAATGTCCATATGGTGATTGATACGCATCTTTTTTTGCTATACTAGATATAAGACACTAGCAACACTGAAGTATAAATAGCAAGGAATCATTATGAGGATTCTTCATATGTTGATCATCGTGTTTACCGTAAGGAGGACTTCATTTGCATATACAATTTTTAGGTACAGGCGCAGGAATGCCGTCAAAAACACGGAATACAAGTGCGCTTGCAGTTAAATTATTAGAAGAACGTGGCACATTTTGGCTATTTGATTGTGGAGAAGCGACGCAACACCAAATTTTACATACAACATTAAAGCCAAGAAAATTAGAAAAAATCTTTATCACACATTTACACGGAGATCATATATTTGGACTCCCTGGCTTACTAAGTTCTCGTTCATTCCAAGGTGGAGAAGAATTGCTTACCATCTATGGACCAGCAGGATTAAAAAGTTGGATTGAGTTAACAATACAGCTTTCACAAACACATCTCAATTATCCTATTGAATTTGTTGAGGTGACTGAAGGTGTAGTTTTTGAAGATGATGACTTTGTCGTTACTGCAAAACCTTTACAGCATGTCGTCCCGTGCTATGGTTATCGTATTGAACAAAAACCACTACCAGGTACATTACAAATTGATAAAGCAATAGCGTTTGGTGTTCCAAAAGGTCCACTTTTAGGTCAGCTGAAAAATGGCAATAACGTAACATTGCCAGATGGGCGTATCGTGAAAAGTAGTGACGTGACAGATTTACCTAAATTGGGCTTTATCCTTACGATTTTAGGAGACACACGTTCTTGTGAAAATGCCGTTTTACTTAGTGAAAATGCGGATATTGTAGTTCATGAATCAACATTCAATCATGCAACAGAAGCACTAGCTGCCAATTATGGTCACTCCACAAATATGGATGCAGCAAATATAGCTATTAAAGCAGGAGCAAAAAATTTGCTTCTAAATCATTTAAGCGCAAGATTTTTCCCTCAAGATATTAAAAACATGCTTCAAGAAGTGCATGAAGTGTTTGAAAACGCCTATATCGTAGCAGACTTAGAGGAATATGAGTGGCTTCAAGAAAAGCTATCTCCTTTTAGTCAGTAACAAGCATGGAAAGAGCTATCCAATTTTGGATAGCTTTTTTAAGTAAAGTGACAACTAAGCTGTCTAATAGTTTCAACTTTATCAAAGCCCCGTGTTAAGACTCAGTAATAATCAACATATCATTTTCATCGAATTCCCAGTTCTCACCATATGCAACTTCCCAATAAAAGCCGTTTGGATCTTGAAAATAGCCACTATAGCCGCCCCAAAAGACTGTTTCAGGTTCTTTTACTATTTTCGCACCAGCTTTTTGAGCCAATACAAATATTTCATCAACCTCTTCTTTTGACTTCCCATTATAAGCAAGGGTAAATCCATTAAAGCCATTGCCAATCGCAGGTGGGGTGTCTTCATTAATATCTTGGACTAAGCGATCAATTGGAAACAGTGAAATTTTCGTCCCTTGATTATTAAAGAAGATCACATCTGGATTCGCATCGTTGCCATATACAAATACTTCAAACCCTAGTCCCTCACGATAAAAATGTAAAGACTTTATCATATCTCTTACTCCCAAAGTAATTAAATTTAATCGATTCATCTCATAATCTCCTTTAAATTTCTCTATTTTTAAAGTCTTATAGATGTAATTCTATTTAAGTCTCAAATAACCTTCTTTTATTAGCTGGAGGACCTTTTAAAGAAATGAAAAAAGCATGTTCTGAAAAAATTCTTTCAAAACATGCTCAGGATGTTTATTAAAATTGACGAGCAAAAATTCACATGGAATTATTACTTCGCGATATTTTTTACGGCCATATAATTTTCTGGCACTTCTCTTTCACTCGTCCTCCATTTCCCGAACAACATGAGACAAAGTGCAAATGCTACTGCACTTCCAGCAAAAATAAGCGCAACATTATAACTCTTATAAAAAGCGGCCAGCTTGCCAGCAATTAGTGGACCAATAATTTGCCCAAGTGCATAGAGAGTTGTAAGTGCAGATACAACACTCGCGCTCTTTGCTGGAAATAATTGTCTTGCATAAGACGTAGTCATCGTCACTATACCAACAAACGTCATACCAAATAAAAATGCCGATGCCATAACACCGAAAATAGTTGGTGAGATGATTGGAAGAATAATTCCGATGACTTGCAAAATATAAGCAATAGAAATTATACGAACAGGTGAATATTTTGACATCAACATAATCCAAAGTGGTGCAGATGGAATAGCACCTACACCGACAACAACCCAGCTATAAGCTGCATACTCTCTTAAATTAGGTATTTCATGAATAATATCAACTAAAAACGTCCCGGTTACAATATAGCCAAGCCCCTCTAATCCGTAAGCAATTGCCATCCAAGGCATAAAACCTTTCCATACCTTCTCGGATACAGTAGCCTTCTTATCCTGTTCATGAGCTGTGAGCTTACGCCATAGGAACATCGTCGTCAACACGAACAACACGGATAATAAACCAAGTCCAACCCAGGCCCCTTGCCATGAAAAAGCTGATTCCAAAATAGGTACGAAAATTCCCGATAGTGCAATTCCTAAACCAATACCGCTAAAAATATAGCCTGACCATTTAGTCAATAAATGTCCAGCCAAATAATCCATTAACATACTAGAGGTTAATACGAACATCAAGCCACCAGTTATTCCGGCAATCAAGCGCAAAATAAGCCAGACCCACAAACCATCAAGCATTCCCATCCCAAAAACAGAAAGAACATTAATAAGTGCGCACCAGCCAAGAATGCCTTTTGGATGACGGCTAATGAAGCCAGCCCATAGTGCTCCAATAAAATATCCTACATAATTTGCAGAAGCCAGCATCCCAGCAGTTTCTACAGACAATCCAACATCTTGTCGCATAAATGGCAAAATCGGAGTAAGAGCAAAGCGGCTAATACCCATCGCCACCACTAAAAATAAAATCCCCCCAACAATCATCCCAGCATGTCGTCGATTCACCACAGCACCCCCATATGTAGAAAAAAAGACCAAAAAACCTTAATTATAGTATAAATTAGTAAAAGTGTTTTGGATATAGAAGAAACTGTAAAAGTGATAGGGAGAGCGAGTAGCGCTAAAAGGAGCGTGGGTAGCGCTAAAGGAAGCTCAAGTAGCGCTAAAAGGAACGCGGGTAGCGCTAAAGGAAGTGAGTAGCGCTAAAAGGAGCGTGGGTAGCGCTAAAGGAAGCCCGAGTAGCGCTAAAAGGAGCGCGGGTAGCGCTAAAGGAAGCTTGAGTAGCGCTAAAGGAAGTGAGTAGCGCTAAAGGAAGTGGGTAGCGCTAAAGGAAGCCCGAGTAGCGCTAAAAGGAACGCGGGTAGCGCTAAAGGAAGAGTGAGTAGCGCCAAAGCCAGCAAAGCCCCCTTGTGCCCCCATAAAAAAACAAACTCCCATAATTATCTTTATTTCAAGCAAGAAAGCATCAACCGGAACATATGAATAATTAACTAAAGGGGGATGGAAATGAAGATAAACTGGAAAATTCGATTCAAAAATCCGCAATTTTGGTTCCATATGTTTTTGGCAATTGCTTCATCTATAGGTGGTTATCTAGGTATTACCGGTCAGGATGTGAGTACTTGGCCAAAATTATATGATGTCTTATTGCAAGCTGTTTCAAATCCTTTTGTTCTGTTTTCGGTGGTAGTTGCTGTCTATAATTCTGTTATTGATCCGACAACGAGCGGCATAAATGATAGTAAACAAGCGCTACGATATACAAAAGTGAAATGTGATGATTAGTAAAAATGCAAAAAAAGTTTCGGTACAAGTTGACCACACAAAATAAGATTTATTTAATACATTAAATTGAGGAGGAAATTGAACTTTTAAAGTAACAATACCTTTAATAATAGACGCAGCATTTATTGATGGGAGGGATACTATGAAGGTAACTGAATTTATTGCTTCATTAATCGATGAGATGATCTGGCCAATTGTCATAATACTGGCTATCATATTATTTAGAAGGCAAATAGGCTTTATATTAATGAATATCACCAGATTTTCTTTTAATAATATAGAGCTAGATTTTGGAAAAAAACTTAACGATTTAGAGAAGAAATTAAACAATTCTCATCTAATTGAGAACGAACCTCCCGACATTTATAGTAAGGATAGGGAGATTCTCAGGATTGCAAAAGAATCGCCCGAAGAGTCGATTCCAATGATTTGGGGAATTGTTGAAAACGAATTACAATCTACTGTACACCGACTTGGTATCAACCAGTTAAATGATGAAGTAACATATTCACATAAAGACATTCGCCTATTAAAAGAATATAACTTAATAGATGGAGAAATATTTACAACATTTAATGAACTAAGAAACATGAAAATCCAACTATCAAGAGGACATTTTATCAAAAAAGAACCAACGTATACAGATGCCTTAAAATACTACGACCTTTCAAATAAAATTATCATCATCTTTAATGATGCAAACATTACGGTACTTTTACCGAAAGAGTAAATTAGTGGAATTCCTCCTTGTTCAATGTAAAAAAGCGCTGAAATTTAGCGCTTTTTTATATGTGACGAATTGTAATATTAAGTGCAACACCAAGACAAAATAGAAAACGCCCATAACGATTCCGTGTAAAATGTAAGTTACCACACTAAACATCATACGGAGGAATTGTTATGAGCTACCATCATCTTACAATATCTATACGTTCCTTGCTTTAGGTTTCTCGATTCGGGCGATTGCCAAACAAATTAAGCGAAGTCCATCCACTGTGTCTCGCGAATTAAAACGTCATATTAATTGCTCAGTAGAAGTTGCACAAAAGCGCTATAAAATTAATAAATCGAACTGTGGTGCCAAGTCAAAATGTACCCCTGAGTTAAAAGACGCTGATGTGAAAAAAATTAAATGTAATTCATTATCAACATTAGAATACTCTTCGGTCTTCCAGAAATTGTTGTACGTCCTATAGAGATGAAATCTACTGTCAACTTAATCAAACCTTCGTAGTTTTCAAATGTAGCAGTACCTCTAAAGGTAGGTGTATTACTTGGAATACTCGCACTCTATTTTGCAAATTTTCACACTGTAGTTTTGGTACCAGTCGTTCATGCCTTTTTGCTGGGCCACTTGATGTGCTTGATTTTGCTTCCAGTTACTTATTGCTTCTAAGCTATCCCAATACGAAACGGTAATGCCAGCACCCGATGCATCTCGAACACTTTCTACTCCTAAGTAACCAGGCTAGCAAGTTGATCCATTTTTTCTGCCATATTACCATAGCCGTTATCACCTTCAGATCGTTGACTCGAAAAAATAACTGCATAATGCGAATTGTTTGATTCGTAAACCATGGCCATCAATCTCCTTTATTCTTAAAATTCTATTATCTATTTGATTATATTATTAAGATTTAAATAGATGAATAAATTCAGTCATGAAGATAGTTTCTGAAAAAAATTCAGAAGTACTAAACACATTTAAAACCCATGACACAGCATTATAAACAGCTACATACACTATTCAAAAGGGATGTTTGGCGCTGTCCGAATATCATAAAACGTACTCAAGTTAAATATTTGTCCAGAACTAAAACCAATTTTCAATGCTATCATCATTTTGCAATGGAAAGGAATCAAACAAATGCAACAACTGCAGGGCGTCTTAATGATGTTAGAAATTATTGAGAAGTTAGATGAATAAACACCTTTTTCATCAAAGGTAGTGGCTTTTTTCGATATGGCTTGTATATATTTTAGAGGTGAAAATGGTGACTAAAAAGTCGTTACTCTAGGTGTATTAATCAATTGAATAAGGACAACTTCCTAATTATGTATATACGAATATTTTACAATATTGAACGAAGAAAGGAGAGATAGGAAGATGTTCTATTATGATCCGTATGGTAATAAAGTGGCGATAAATCCCTTATTGAATCCAGTTCAACTTACAAGATTTGTAGGTTTTATGGTTGATATCCAGATGAACAACGGACAACTGTATTGTAATGTTCGATTGGATTCTGTTAGTGAATGGGGTAATGCAATGACAAATCCTAATTTTGGGGGAGTACAAATTACAAGATTTGTTAACGGCATTCCACAACAACTACCTCTACATTCGAGAGATATACAAACTATTACTCAAGCCGGTCAATTATGCCAAAATACGCAACCTCCATTTCCACCACGACCACCAAATCCTCCGAGACCACCAAGGCCGCAAAGACCGCCCTGGTGTAGGTTCGCTCCACCAGGATTCCCAGGTTGTTAAGAGGATGAGTAACATTAAAAAAACAGGATTTATATGCAAATATAAGCCTGTTTTTTTAATTTTAATAACACTAAACTTATTTAAAATGCTAGATAATTATTAAAAGCGATAAACCACCATATTGATATAAATTATAAATAATGTAAAGTGTGATATGATTGTATATCTTTACCTTCTTGAAAATGTTTAATTGTTGAACTATCTTGTAAAGTAGTTAGGGGGGAGAAAATTGACTGTAAAACATTGTCCTGTATGTGGTGAGGAAAATAAATGCATGGCGGGGGGAGAAGAAAAAAATACTTGCTGGTGTTATATGGAAGAAGGGTTTCCGAAAGGGATATTTGATTTAGTTCCCCAAGAAAGTAAGGGAAAGCACTGTATTTGTAAAAAGTGTGTAGATACATATAGAGAAGAAGTAGGAATTAAAAAATAAGAATTCATGTATCATGTGTAGACGTAAAATACAAAAAGGGAGGAATCAAATTGAATAATACACCTGCGAAAATAAACAAATTCCGCACCGTGATTATGTTAGCTACTTTACTAATTGGCATGTTGATATACCCCGTCGATAAAAGTTATGCCTGCTCATGTGCTCAGCCGAATCCTGCACAATAAGAGTCTATTACTAACAGTATATACTATCTCAATGAGTGGAAAAACTAATAACCTATTTAACTAGAAGTGGGACTGTCAATAGTTTTGTGTAAATGACAATCCAACCTTTTCTTGTAGATTATCACTTTTAGATTTTTAAGTGTTTTTGTTCGAAGGAATGATT
>NZ_JBNNTI010000058.1:0-17782 GCF_050278625.1 Viridibacillus sp. NPDC096237
TATTCGAATTCATGGAACACTGGGCTATTTAACACCGGTGGAATTCAAGCAGCAGTCCTTATAAAAGTTGTCCAGTTTAGTGTTGACATACCAAGTTAATAAGTGGTGGGAGTAGTTCACATATCCATCTCATAAGAAGTGTTACTCCATTAAACGCCCAATTGTTGAATAAAGATCAAACAGCACTCTTCAACTACCCGCCCCGTTCGTAGTATAAGATCCGCCAGAAATCTAGTTAACTATTTTTTATTCAATTTATAGATTGATAGTAACAGGGGTAGAACGGACCTGCCCGTGGGATTTGCTCCCGACAACTAAACAGTTCCCCTCTACTTGTTAATGCATGATTAGGCTGGTTGGGACAAAGAGATCCCGCTGGATGTCGCAAAAGGTGAAAGTCAGGTTCAAATGTTCTTGGATAAAAAGATGCTGTAGTAGGTCTGACCTGTTGACTCAAAAACAACAGGCGGTTTCATTCCTGTTTGACGCTCTAAATCTAGTAAATAAGAGTGTAACTCTTCAAGTCCATCCACCGTATGTTCAATTCACACTGTTTTTATAGAAAAGAAACGAACCTCAGAAAAAACGATAACATAAATAAAAGCACCCAAAGGATGCTCAAAAACACTAACCACAGACTCTCCAGAAAAGGAGAAAACATATAATATGTTTAAAGGATACATGAGTACTCAAAATAATAGGAACTTACACACATAAACGCATTTTATTCTCTATAGAGGGTCACCATATTTCACATCACCTGTCTTTAATTCTGAAGCTAAATAGGCCGAAGAGTATGTCTCCATTGCTCATTTAGACTAGCATCAATTCTCCATTTACTCTCCCGTATTTCTACACACAGACTCCAGATTACTTCTATACAGTATACATATCAAGGAGGTAAAAACTGATGAATTTTATCAAGCGGGCATTTCTTAGTATGAAACAGCGAAAAATAAAGTCAATCATTTTAGTATTAATTTTTTTTATTATAACGAATCTAGTAATGGCAGGGTTCACGATTCAAAACGCCTCTCAAAAAGCCTCAGACTTAGCAAGACAAAAGCTAGGTGCAGATGTAACGTTAAATGAAAATCTTGAAAAGAGTATGAAAAGAGCAGAGCAGAATGGCAGTAAAGTGCTTACACCTAATTATCTTGAAGCTGAAAAAGTCGAGAAACTAGCAAAGTCTTCTTATGTAAAAGATTTTAACGTTAAGACATCGAGTGCGGGAAAAGCAAATGGATTTACCCCAGTAACAGATGAAAAGGATACTGTTACTAAATCTGGTGGTGTTACCGATGATAACGAAAATCTTTCTATTGAGGGTGTCAGAAATACCAATTTAGAAGGAGATTTCCAGAATGGAAAAAGTAAGATTATCGAAGGGAAATCCATTACACAAGAGGTACAGGATATAAAATCCGCAGTAATTGAGAAGCGTCTAGCCGAAAAAAACCATCTAAAAGTTGGAGATAAAATCCAGTGGAAAACTACAGATGACCAAATTGCAGAATATGAAATTATAGGAATCTATAAAACAGAGGGACAACCAATGGATTTAGGTGGAAATCATGTACCCGCCTTTATGGATCCAGCGAATAAAATTTATGTTCCGTACAAATCCCTAACAAGTGGCAATGAAAGTAGTAAAAAGGTTCAAAAAGCAATTTACTATTTAAAAGATCCAAAATACATTGAGAAGTTTAAAGAAGAAGCGAAGAAAACAGATATCAATTTTGACATTTTCCAATTGGACGCGCACGACAAATTATATAAACAAATGAGTGGTCCGATTGAAAATATCGCGTCGCTTTCTAAATTAATTATTTATGTTGTTTCCATTGCCGGTGCGGTCATCTTAGGATTAATTATCACCTTATCCATTAAGGATCGTAGAAAAGAACTTGGTATTTTATTATCCATTGGAGAAAGAAAGTGGAAACTGATGGGACAACTCATTCTAGAAGTCGTATGCATAGCTACATTAGCGTTTAGTATATCCTTAGTAACTGGTGAGAAGATCTCACAAACAATTGGGAGCCAACTGTTAGCAAGTGAAGTTTCGACAGTGGAAGAGGAGCCTACACCGGGAGTACTATTTGTTGATATGGATTCAGGTACTCAAAAACAAACAGCGGATCCAATCGATACCATTGATGTCAGTGTAACAGTTACAGATATATGGAAAGTTGGTGGAATTGGACTTGGTATTATCCTCCTTTCTACTGTACTTCCGGCACTATCAATTCTTCGTTTGAACCCGAAAGATATACTCTTAAAGGATGAATAAGGAGGGGGTTCATACATCTGATTTTACAGTTAAAAAATGTGAATGATTACTATACCAGTGACACTTAACAGACAACCATATTAGAAAAAGAATTTTCCCCTTTCAACAAGGACGTTTTTACGGATTTGGAAAACGACTTCCCTTAGTCTAGGGTGTGGTTTAGATGTACCAAGGGTTTTTAAACTGAGATAATGGATAAAAAACTGATTTTAAATCGTATTGGAAATAAAAGTAAGTACATGACCTGTTTTTACCGGCTGTACCCCTAAGTGGTATGAAACAGCAAAATTCAATATGCATTTGAACTGTATGGAGTAAAACCGTGTATATCTCTATGTATTTCTCAATATCTTTTATGATTTTTACCAGGTTAAATCTAATATTTACTAAAAATAACGGATACATTCCAACTAGCACCATTGGTAAATAAAATCACTAAGTTAGCAAAAACAACACAGCAAAAAATAGCACAATAAAATAATTAAAGAGGTGTTTGACATGAAAAATTGGCATTCTATTTTAGCAACGATGACTCTGACTGTAGCCCTATTTGCAGGCTGTGCTCAAGAGAATAGCGCAGTGGATGATAAGACAGATACACAATCCTCACAAAGTCAAAATAATTCGGATAATAGTCCTAATAAGAATGGTTATAATGAAGATGATTTACAAAGTGAGAGTATGATGGGAAGTAATGAAAAATACGAAAACCCAACATCAGAATCAGAAAAATTAGATGCAGATATTTCTATGGAGTCAGAAGGTACACTGCGAGTAAAGGTCACCTATGATGGATCGCCTGTAACAGATGCAACTGTAACAGGTATAGGTGTTCCTAAAAGTACAGATATTAAAGATATTGATTGGATGAGAGCAGCACTATATATTGTAGAAAGTCCGACATTCTCTTACGAGCCTTCCGATGAAAAATTTGTATTACGTATAAAAAAAGGCGATGTATATAAACAAATTGTGAAAGATATTAAAGATATTTCAAGTAACAACAATAAATAATAATGGCTCTGGTTTATAGATGTACAATAGATTATGTTGCAAAGTTAAAAAGCCTATACTGCTTTATCAAATATAGATAAAGTTTAGACGGTTCCGTTGCAAGCTTTTAGAGCTGAGCTAAACTGTAGGGAAAATGAGATATCCGCTATTCCTTAACGTACAATTTTCTTTTTTTGGTCGTGTGACCCCTATAGGGGTTATTGTTTATAAAAAACATCATTACCGCAAATACATAAAACTGTATATACAGTTTTATGTATTTTTCTTTACAAACCTCAATTCTTCATATATCTCGTAGTCAAATTAAACTTGTACAAATTTTTATATTTAGTAATCAATCTCCCAAATAACGCATGGCTAGTTCCCACCGATTCTTTCCATGCCCTAATTCTTTATGAATCTGATCCATCACTTCTTTTGTTGTGTTATACAGCATTTTATCCGTCTCATTTAAAATGCCGTAGTCGGCTTTCCGATTTATGCTGCAGTTATCTATAATCCTTTGCATCATTGTTCTTTGCTCACCTGTCATGAGCTGATCCATACGATTTCTTGCATAGGCATGGCGAAATCCATGTGCACCTCGGCTAGCCTGATCAATCCCTGTTTTCTTACAGGCTACATTAATACCGTCTCGAATCGTTGAGTACGATACATTGACCACTCGTTCTTTGTCACCTTTCCCTTGAAGTAACTGTTCTAGACGTTTTTCAAAATAACGAGGGATATGGATTTCTCGTTGTCGTCCACCCTTCGTAATCCCTGCACCATCGCCTTTTTTTATTTCAAATTTCCAACTATCCGTTTGTTCCTCGTATGTAAAATGTTCTACTCGCGCATTCGTAGCTTCTCTGACTCGTAAACCTAACTCTTTCATCAAATCAACAGCCTTTGACACTTCTGGTGATACATTTTCGCGAATCAATTGCATTTCTTCACGCGTATATGCCCGATTTCGCACATCCAGCCCCCTTGTACGCGTTTCTAATCTTTTCTCCGGACAAAAACCTTCAAAACGATTGGAAACGCCCTCAAAGCGTTCAGAACGCTTTGAAAAGCCTTTCTCTAAAAGACGAAGGGACGTTTCAACATTAATTTTATGTCCTTCAGAAATCCCTTTCTCACTTAAATGAGCTATGTACCCTTTGTAATGATCCTCATTCAAATCAGCAATCGACTTTACTCCATGCTCGGATCTCGCCCATTTCACAAAGTTTTGGCAGTCACTCATGGTATTTTCTTTTTGCTTTTTGGAATGAATACCACTGTTCCCATCCTCTCTTGCTGCACGTTTTGAAATACCGATTTTATCAATCGCTTCAATGCTTTCCTTGACCTCTCTTACGATTGACGTACGTCCTCTTCTTGCCATTTAAACACCCCATTTCCTCAAAATTTCGTGCTCCGCTGTGCTACGCATCCACCTTATTGCACCAACGAGCAAGCTCGTTCATGCAATAAGGTGTCGGATTCGTTCTTCGAACGAAATATTAATTATCAATGTGCCTGGTAAATCTATTCAACCTTCCGCACTTTGTTATCGGAGTGTGCCATCAATCAATCTCCGCCCATTTTGCGCTGGGACGCGCAAACGAATTTGCAAAACAAATTCTATGTGCAGCTTTCAGCTGCACGCAATCGCTCAGCGATTGCTAATTCTCCTTATCTCTCATTTTTACTTTCTCCTCCATTCATTTTTTTGGACGCAAAAAAAAGCACGCCCTCTTAACCCTCTCTTACTTGGTTAGTGACCTACCTACTCTGTTTTTATTTAGTTTTGTATCAGCCAATTGCTAATTAGGGGTGTACTCTCCCTACGACATTTCTATCCACTCAACGTGTATTGGTTGTTAAATAGGCATACTTTGCCCTACCCAAAATTACTCTTGTTAGAATCAATTGAGAAGCCCAAAGGCTTAGATTGTTATTTTCTATCGTCTGCCCCGCAAGGGTGCGACCAAAAAATCAAATGAATTAATATGCTTTTATACTAGCATTAAAAATCCCTTCCATCAATCAACCAATAACATTCTTTTTTGAAATCCTACTTCTTTCAAGTTTAGTTTTTAAACATAAAAAGCCGATTGCTCCCTTGTGGGAATTAATCGACTTTTCAAATGTACAATAGCTAAAAAACTACGCACGTATCCTTTTAAATTTTTGGCTATGTCTATTTAAGAAATACTAGCCCATTACATTGTCCTACAGTGGGACGTAACGAATGATTTTACGCCAATCTCCTGACTTCTCCATAAACATTGTTTATGCGGTCGGCATTTGGCTTCTCCTACATACGGAATAATCATCTAGTTCATATCCGCTAATTGCGTATGTAATAGCTATAGTTTAAGTGTTTCTCTGTCTAATATACTAATTTAAAAAATATTATGTGTCAAAGAGTTAAAAACATATCCGTGAACATTATCCGGAGAGAACGTCGAAATAAAAATTCAATTAAATAAGTTATTTAATACTTGAGCCTTTATCCTCTTTTATAAAAAAACCATATATGAAAATTAATAATCCTCCAATAAAAAGCCCAGGTATATATACATTATCAAATACCCCAACCACTTCAACTTCAGGAACCGCCCCAGTCATTCCTCCTGAAAAAAACCCTGCTTTAACTATACTAGTTGATAGTATTGAGCATACTCTTTCAAATGTATAAATCAATCCAGATGAAATTATAAACATAGCACCTATTATTTTTATCATATCTTTCTCCCTCCTCTATATAAATAAAACTAACTCTACCAGCAAAAAACATCTTTAATAACGTTTATAAAAAAATCATATTAACTCTTTCTAAAGTAGGGATTGCTCCAGAAACAATTGAAATACCATACTTATTAATTTCATTCTACCTTGAATTAAATATTAACCATAAGTATAATGTAACATTAGATGGAATAAAAAAACAAAAAAGGGGATATATGCTATGAAAAAATAATTAAATTAACTCTAGCACTAAGTTTTGCCTTTCTTTTAACGCTATCTAATGTGCCTAACACTTTTGCAAAAGAAAACAATATTGATGAAACTGATCAAAATTACACAAACATACTATCTAATAACAACAGGGTACATGAAGTTCAAAACGTTGAAGAATTCGCAAAAGAAAACAATATCCCACTAGAAAAAGATGGTAAAGAATTATCAGAAATTACTATATCTTATACAAATAATAATTATCCAAACAATTTAATAAACGAATCTATTACACCATTTGCAACAGCAGAGTATTACGTTACAGTTGTAAGAACTTCAGAAACATGCGGATTAGAAACATTAAGATCATCCTACTATCCTGAAGGTCCCGGAACAATGACAGTTTCAGAAACTGTCGCAACAAACATAAGTGTAAGTGCGACCTTAGATTATAAAATAATATCTGGAAGCCTAGGATATGATGTTACAAAATCATATACTGTATCAGACTCAAAAACGATTAATGTCCCGAAAGGGAAAACATGGAATCTAGTAGCTAGGCCTATGTTTGAAACAAAAGAATTTACCGTAAAAAGAAATAACAAATCATATGCTACAGGAGACTCTTCTAAACCAATAGGAGTATGCTTCTCTATATATAAATAATAAATAAAAAAAATCCTCACTATGAGGATTTTTTTATTTCCAAAATTTACAGTGCTACTTCATATCATGAAAATCAGTTCACCAAAAATTGTGTTGTTATTGTTCAAACTAAACTTATTCTCATCACATTGATCACTCCATTTATATCAATTCGATGCAAAAAGTAAAATGCTACAAAGAAAAACCCTCCATCGTCGCATCTACTTCATCTTCAGTAACCCCTATGTACTGCATCGTGATCGATGGTGCGGAATGATTAAATAACTGCTGTAACACCGCGACATCTTTATGTTGCTTGTAATGATGATATCCAAATGTCTTCCGCATCGTATGTGTGCCGATATCTTCTCTTCCAAGCGCTTCTGCCGCCTTTTGCAGGACTCTGTACGCTTGCGTCGTCGAAATCGGTCCATTTCCTTTCTGACTGGGAAACAACCACGCAGACGGGCTCATATCACGCGTATACGACTCGATCAACTCTCTTGTGGCCCGTGGAATCAAAAAGCGTTTGGTTTTCTTTGTCTTTTGCTCGGTGATCACCAAATGCGTTTTCCCTCGTACATCGTCCACTTTCAACGGAACCAGATCACTCACCCTCAGCCCAACGTTAATCCCTAGATTAAATAAAAACAGATCCCGAGCGCTCGCATACTTAGACAGCGCCCATCGAAAATCCTCAATTTCTACCTTTGTGCGCAATGGCTGCACGTTCTTTTCTTTGGTCATCTAAACCCCTCATTTCATCCATTTTCGTACATATTATGTATGTTAGTGTATCACGAAACGAAGAACCCATTAAAACAGCACAAAAAAACGTATGAAAATATACATTTTCATACGTTTTTTTGTGTAAAGCATCTACAGAAACCTATATACTACCAGAATATACTTTAATAGAAATACAAGATATTATTCATCTTCCCCATATTTCCCATTACTATTAATTTTCACATAGCCTGACTCTGTTTTAACTCCAAGAGATTTGTGCTTATCGATACCTTTAATAGAATAAAGTAAAGTTCCTTTTTTGAATTTATTAGAAAATATATCGTTTTTTGACACATTTACTTCACCATCTAAATATGTTTGAATTTCATCAACCTTCTCTCCTATTTCCGTTTCTTTTATTTCATCACTCGAAATAATGTAATTATAACCTTCCCAAACTACAAATGAATGTTCCCAGTCTGCATTGGAATTCTCTTGATTGTTACATGCAATTAAAATTAATAAATAAAATGGGAATAAAAAATACATAGCTTTCTTCAAATAAAACATCCCCTTTTTTACATATAAATACGAATTTCTACAGTATTTGTTACAGGTACTCGTTCCCTCTGAATTTTCAGGATAAGAGTTTAAAATATTTAAATGTACAGTGGTTTTTTTGTATTTTTTTACAAATATACATAAAAATTTAATATAGTAAATAACTACATTAAACGGAGGGATACTTATGAAAAAATATTTAGTTTTTGGAATTGCTTTATTTGCTCTTATACTTACTTCTCACCCCAGCTCAACTTATGCATACAGCTATGGAGATAATCCAAAATGGGGATCACCAAATTTCACAGGGAACTATAAAGATTTAAGTTTTGACTATAGAACAAATTTTGCGGTTGCTATTAGTAATTGGAACGCTACTTCTACTCCATTAAATTTCACTCAAATGGCTGATGAATATTCTGAGGTTGCTAAAATCCGTGCAAATGGTTCAAATTTAGGGAATGTGGAATACAACGCTATAGTCTACCATTATCATGCAAGTAACTATGATCGTGTTACAGCTAATTATTCTTATATGAAAAATTACACTGCAGATAAAAATAATGGAATTATGGGACATGAACTAGGACATGTTTTTGGATTAGATCATGTTAAAACTAAAACTTCAATAATGTGTACCAGTGAAGATGGACGAACAGCAACTAAACCAAGTGCAGATGATATTGCAGGAGTCAATTACTTATATTAAAGGAGGAATATTTATGAAAATAACAAATTCCTTTATCCTTACTTTTAGCTAAAAATATTTGATCTTGGGCTAAGTCAGCTCCGGGTGCTTTGGGGAAATTTAAATTGCGAATTCCTGAAGTTAGGACGTAATGTAGATTGAATTCATTTTAAAGCTCCCATTCTCATAACCTCATTTTTTAACTATTCTCGTGCCCGCTCTCATTCCTCATGTTATACCATTTGCATCTTCAGTTTGCACACATACCGTAGCATAGAAAAGACGAGGATAGAGTTGTGATGACATCACATATTTACAAACACACAATGAAAAAGACCGTCTTTTGGGATGGTCTTTTTCTCACTTATACATATACATAAAATAGCGGATGAACCCTCCTCTGTACACTCTTACTTTACTTAGTGATACTCATCACTGTAGACTCTCTTATCTTCTTTGTATCATAAGGGGTCCCACCGAAAAAACGCGAATTTCGTACGCTAAGCAAATTTCGACAAAGAAAAAGCCAATTTCCTGTACGCTAGGAAATTGGCTTTTAGTTGTTTGTTTCATAAGGAAGTAGCGTCAGGAAACCGCATATTTACAATGCTAAGCAAAAAATGATAGTATTTTTTAATAATTCATTCCCGTTACTTGTTGTTTGGAGTGGAATTAAAAACATTCATTACTACCTTTGTTGCCTGTGCAATAAGCTCATCGTTATAAGTTGCATCCTGTTTATCGCGACTGGATAGTATTGCAAGAACAATTGGTTCTCTGTTAGGCGGCCAAACAATCGCAATGTCATTGCGTGTACCGTAATCTCCTCCGCCAGTTTTATCACCAACTTCCCACCCTTTGGGAACTCCTGCACGAATTAAATTATCTCCAGTTGTATTTCTCTTCAACCAATCAACTAACATAGTTTGTTTCTCATGTGTTAGTACGTCGCCGAGCGTGTATGCTTGAAGGTCATTAGCAAGTGCTTTTGGTGTACTAGTATCACGAGTATCACCTGGTACAGCTTCATTTAGTCCTGTCTCAATACGCTCAGCAATAGTTACTTGGTCACCAAGTTTTTTTAAAGATGTTTCGAATCCCTCAGGGCCGCCCAGTTCCTTAAATAAAAGATTTCCAGCAGTATTGTCACTGTACCTGATTGCAGCTTCACTAATGTCTTTAAGAGTCATTCCTGTATCAACATATTTCTCTGTAATCGGTGAATAGGTAACAAGATCATCACTAGTGTAAGTAACTATTTTGTTAAGTTCTTCTATAGAATTTTGTTGTAAAACTGCCCCAGCAGCCAGTGCTTTGAATGTGGATGTGTAGGCAAATCGTTCGTCTTCACGAAATTCCAAGGTTTTCTTTGTTCCTGTGTCAATAGCATAGACCCCAAGCCTCGCGTCATATTCCTTCTCAAGTTGTTCAAATTTCTCCATTGTAGTTTCTTCCATTATATTTTCTGACGTTTGGTTAGGTTCTGTTTCTGATTGTTGTACAACCTGTTTGTTCTCATCTGAGCAGCCTACAACCATAAGCATCAATCCTATCGGTGCTAGTATTTGATAAAACCTTCTTTTGTTCACGATGTAAAACCTCCTAATTATTTGATTAGATTCTTAATGATTTGAAAAAACAACCTTTTTCAAGGAGTTTTAACAGATTACATTTGTAGTCCGATTACATCTGTAGTATAGTATTACATAAGTAATCAAATCAAGTCAACTTTTCTTTTTTTACCATCAGCTACTATAAATATGCTACCTGTTTTAAAAATGTAAAAATCTAAGAGAGTTGGTGTTGGAGGAAATGTTTTTAACTCATTTTATAATTGGCCTATTGGTATCTTCATTTTCCGTTACTGTTATTCTACTTATACGAAAATGGTTTGGAAGACAACTAACAGCAAAATGGCACTATCATTTGTGGATGTTTCTTTTTATCGCTTTAACACTTCCATTCATACCTACTCATTTATATAATTTTAGTTTTCTCTTTAGCCGTGGATATATGTATCAGACTAATGCTGTCAGCCCTAATACAGAAATAAACGGAACTAATATGAAGCAGGGCCTACACCTTATACAAGACTTTTCTGTATCTGTCAATCAGTCGGATCTGTCCGTACTTAATTTAGGGGTAATGGGGTTATGGATCTCAGGTTTGCTTTTATTTACTTTTACTATGGTTCGTGGATGGATCACACTTAGAAGGATAAAGAATTATTCTTCTACGTTTTCCAATCAAGAAGTTCTTGTGCTTTTCGAAGAATGTAAGAAAAGACTACAGATTAAAAAATCAATAAAGATTGTTATTTCGAAAAGAGTCCAATCTCCAATGATATTTGGACTTTTTCAAACATATATCGTCTTACCTTCTCAGCATGAAAACTGGATCAACTTGAAACATTACGAGCACATCTTTCTTCATGAACTGAATCACTATAAAAACAAGGATCTGCTGACAAATTACGTGATGTTGTTCTATCAAAGCATTTATTGGTTTAATCCCCTTGTCTGGCTTGCTTTTAGAGAAATGAGATTAGATCGGGAAATTGCATGTGATACATCTGTTTTACATTTACTAGATGATAATTCATTTAGTGAATATGGAAATACAATCATTAATTTTGTAGATCTTTCGAAACGTTCAAGTAAGCTACCGTTAGTAACACAAATAAACGGTTCGAAGAGTCAAATTAAAAAACGAATTGAACAAATTTCTGCCTATAAGCCGGGCGCAAAGAAATCAATAAGAAAAAGTGTCTTTATTTATGTGTTGGCCAGTATCATTTTGACTGTCCAATTACCTGTCATTTCCGCATTTTCGACGGAGAACGACCGATACTATTTTAATAATGACGGAACAATTTATGAAGATTTACATCAATTCTTTAAAGGGTATGAAGGCAGCTTTGTTTTATATGATTCTAGTGCAAAACAATATCGCATTTATAATGAAGAGAAAAGTACGTTGCGAGTATCACCTGATTCCACATACAAAATCTATAGTGCCCTATTTGCACTAGAATCAAATGTGATATCACCCGAAGAATCCACCCTTTCATGGGATGGGACAGAGTACCCCTATGATGCTTGGAATATGGATCAGGATGTCTCATCTGCTTTACAAAAATCAGTAAACTGGTATTTCCAAGAACTAGATCGTAGAAAAGGTTTTGAAACCATACAATCCAATCTACAAGACATCAACTATGGAAACTTCAATGTATCTGGGGGATTAGGTGAATTCTGGAACGAATCCTCATTAAAAATTTCTCCAGTCGAGCAAGTGCAACTGCTGCAAGCCCTTTATAACAATCAGTTGGGATATAAGGAAATGCATATCCAAGCTGTGAAGGATGCACTACACTTAGAAAAAAATGAAGAAGCTCGCCTATCAGGAAAAACAGGTACAGGTACAGTGAATGGAAAAAACATCAATGGTTGGTTTATTGGATATGTAGAGACGAAGAACAATACTTATTTCTTTGCTACCAATATACAAAATGAAGATGATGCATCTGGAAGCAAGGCTGTAGAAATTACTTTATCAATTTTAAAAGATTTAGGAATCTATTAAAGAAAATGGAGGAGATAAATGTGGAGAAAAACATTCCTAATATATCAGAATCAGAATGGGAAATCATGAACGTGCTTTGGGATAAAGCTCCTCAAACAGCGAATGACGTCATACTTTCCTTACAGGAGAGTACTGATTGGAAGCCAAAAACCATACGCACTCTTCTCGATCGATTGGTTCAAAAAGATGTAGTAGGTGTCAATAAAAATCTAAGAGTTTACACCTTTTACCCGCTCTATATACAGGAAGAGTGCCAGCGTGCTGAGACCGAATCATTTATCAAGCGTATCTATGGAGGTACCTTGAAATCCATGCTTGCCCAATTCATTCAGGAAGATACTCTATCTAATGATGATATCAATGAACTACGCTTTATTTTAGATAAGAAATCTAAAAAGCAATAATATTTAAAAAAGCGATTTGGAAAAATTCCAAATCGCTTTTTTCGCTCGAAATCAAAATGGCAGGGGATATATTACTCATGTAATTATCGCATTCTTCCCTGTAAATACTATGCCCTTTAGTCATAATGAACGAAACAAACCTAGTTTGTAAGTCGTGGAAGTACCAACAAAAGGGATCAAGTACTACATAAACAGCAGGCCCTTTTTTTCATTTAGACAGCTCTTTAAAATAAGTAATCCCACTACCTGTATTCATTTTAAAATCAGATCTATGGGTTTTAATAAAACATTTGCCTTTTATATCAAATATATTAGTGATAATTTTACTTAATTCAATAATTTTTATATAGCGGTATCTAAAAATTCTTGAGTTTCCATCTGATACATACAACCGGTCAAGTACAATGACTTGTTATATGTGCAGCAATCGCTATATTAGGAGATTACCTAGCAGCTATTAGAATACAAGAATTAGGAAACAAAAATAATCTTCTTAACTGCACCTCTTCTGCAACCACCCCTAGCTGCTTTAACTCCTTTAGGATTTAAGTTAAACCGTGATAAATCTTTATCATGGGTGAGTGATTTAAAAACAGTATTTACAATTAAACCATTCAGTTCAGAAGGTAACGAATCATCTGGCTATGTAATTCACTTTGAAGGTGACTACAGATCATTGTTTCAACTGATTAATCATTCTCTGAAGCAAATTAATCCTGAATTCGTTAATGTTGAAATGAGATTAAATGATGGATATTCCCAAAGTGAGAATATTAGTATTGCACGTAATAAAGGCTTCCAAGAGGCTCCTACGTTAGGTATCTATTCTGTCGATAATATCGGTATTATATTGTTACCAGGCGGCACAGCGGTCGTACAGGCCCGTACTAAGTCATTACCGATAAGTAAACTAAATGTCTTACTTACGGCAATTGATATGGTTGCAAAAAGGAAGAGGTCTATGATTTATTTACAAGTGATGGGTTAGTTATATGAAGGGAATTTGTGTATCCAAAACGTTTCAAACTTATCCCTTTTTTGCACCCCATTATATCGACTGGATATGTCCATTATTTTCAACAGGGTAGAGACCTTAAACGGCTGATTCAAGGACCTTCTAATGGTCCTGATTTTACACTGTAGATTTAGGTAGCGGGTCAATCGCTTGTGTTCGCGTTAGTACCGGATGTGATGCAGTCGAGTAGTGCGACACGTTTATCCTCAGTTAATACTCCTGCATGCGTGATTTGTGAGTAGATAAATCAGGTGTGAAGTCGGCTGAACTTGCCTAAGTAGCATTTATTTGTGTTATATGGTGTTGGATAGGCCGGGGTGGATATTGCCGTGAAGGCCAAAGGAAAATTGGATGTGAAAGCAACGTATAAACAAGATCTAATCAAAATAACCGATCAATATTATGTCCTTTTCATTCACGACTTACCGAAGAGATGGAAAAGTTTCTCGTTGGATTTTTATGAAAAGGATGTATCTAAACAGACCTTTACCATGGATAGTAAAATATATGTTTCGAAAGAATAGACAGAAAAACGGGAGCTTTTCGTTCAACAAAAAGAGACATTTTATGAGAAATATACGGATGCGTTAATTCATGATGCCAAGAAAGTGATTAAAAGTGAAACCAAAAACGTAAAAAAATGAGTGAATATAATGATGTAACTAGAAAGCAAAATTGAATCTCTTAAAGAAAATCTAGCGTTTCAAACGAAGGCAGAAAAAGCAGAGACCAACCAAAAAATTTCGTCCTTAGAAATAGGTTATCTAAATCAGGGAAAGTTCTTTACAAATTCAGAAAAGATAAAATAGAGCGAAGCTTTGCAGATTCAAAAGAACTGCATAGGCTTCGCTATTTCCGGTTTCGAGGAAGTTTGAAAGTGAGTGAACAAGCGTTCCTCACAGCAGCCTGCCAGAACCTCAAGAAGATTGCCATCGACGTATCTAAAATTACCATCCCGAACGGGATGATGAGCCAGAAATAAAAAAATTGTAGAGGAAAATATACTTTTTATACAACCTGAGAATCTATAATAGATTTTTTTCTTATTCTAATACATTTAGAGTGAAATTGTATCTTGAAATTTCAAGGAATTATATCTGAAATCGAATAAATCTGTTGTTCATTCATATTCAAACAGGAACATGCCAGATATTTTGACAGTTTGACAATCGGCATCAATGGTTTGTACGTCTAAATGACGCACTTGAATATGGTCGCCATCAATCACATAATGGGGCAATGTACTTGCACTATATTTTAAAATATGATCGATATAGACTGTTTCTTGACAACAAAGAGAAAGAGAGGCATCTTGGTTAGTCGTTGTATACATGTTTTGTGTATGGATTGGTTCAACGAATAAATTAAGAAAGAAAGGTACACAACCTTTTATTTTTAATGCATGTAAATCAACTTCTACATGTCCACAATGGTCTATTTCAATGGATTTTTTACCTGTTTCTTTTATCATGGATAAATAGCTTACATCATACACCAACTTTGGTTCTTGTTTTTGCATGTGAAAGCCTTTTGGAATAGTCATGATAACAGAAAAAGGTAATCGATGATTTTTATCGGGCAGATCTGTAAAACTATTCAAATTTGATGACATGTCGGGTGGGGAAAGAATAGTTTGAGGTTCATATTGGTTGTGTTTGGGATAGTCTTTGTTCATTGGATTGAAATCTCCTCCTTATGTAAATGAAGTCCTAATACATTTTTATGTAATAAAATTTTATATATGTTTCTTTTGCCCAATCATTAGAGAAATAAATTACTTTTGGAATGGAATAATGTAACCGTCAAGTAGAATTGAACACATTTTTCTAATTTAGACTGAAAACTTTGCTTAAAAAAGATGCTGCCTATTTTTCATTCTATAACTATCTCCGTTCATATGAACAATTTCTACACGATGTAAAAGTATCTAAAATAGACCGCTTTACACTATAATCTTCCTTCCGATTCTACACTTTTGAAAATGGTCAAATCAGTTGAAGGAAGGAGGTATAGACGCCCTTAAACCAAAGAAAAAGGGGCGTCTATCCATGGAAAAAGAAACCAAGAAAACATCAACAGCTAAAGGCTCTCAAGAAGTACTTCTTGCCGAATTAGAATACGAGAATGACGTGTTAAGTGAGGAAATACAGGCAAATATTTGAGGAGCATAAGGGGCGATATGGATTTTTAAGGATTACAAAAGCCCTTGAAAAGAAAGGCATCAAGGTAAACCGAAAACGAGTAGGAAAACTGATGCGTCAAATGAAACTGTATGCGAAAGGCAGTCGCTATCGTTATAAACGTTATAATAAGAAATCACCTTCCATAGAAAAACCAAACCTCTTAAATCAAGTTTTTCAGACGGATCAACGAAATAAAATATGGGTTGGTGATATTGCCTATATTCCTACCAAAAAAGGCACTTTATACCTTGCGGTATTTGTGGATATGTACTCGAGAAAAGTGATTGGTTGGTCCATGAGTACACGTATGAAAGATTCTCTCGTGATAGACGCTTTTTTACAAGGATATAAGAAAGAACATCCAAAAATAGGGTTAATTATTCATACAGACCAAGGGTCTCAGTATACAAGCAGTAATTTTCAAGCCACACTCAAAAAGTATGGTGCTGTTTCGAGTGTCAGTAGAAAAGGAAACCCTTATGACAATGCATTGATGGAATCCTTTTACAAAACCATAAAAAGAGAGCTTATTCAAGGTGCCAAATTTAAAACACCTGAACAAGCTCGAACAGAAATATTTAAATATATAGAGTTGTATTACAATACAAAAAGAATGCATTCTTCTTTGGATTATCTTTCTCCTATCGAATTTGAGTGTATTTCGCAACTGAAAAGTGACCCTTTTGTTAATTAAATTTTGACCCACCTATAATTGACCCTTTTGAATCCATTCCTGTGTTTCTAAAATGCAGTATGACCCACCCACCATATTGATTACATGAGAACGATGTGTAAGTCGATCTGTTAATGCTGCGGTTAAAACTGGATCATATGCATTCTCGGTCATCTACCATGACTTCGAGTTGATTGCGATCATGTTCTTTCGCTGTGGTGAATACCGTTTTTTCGGGATAAGACGTTCCTTTTTCCATGAACACCAGGCGTAAGTGAAGCTTAACGCCCTCTTTTGTTTTACGAAATTCAGCCCATTTGTAATTCGTTAAATTAAGCGGTAATGTACCCGAATTAAATGATTTTTAAAGGCATAACGCTTTTCGAGACATTCGTTTTCTTGTGAATTTGAACGACTAAATCAAGGAAAAGCTGTTGGAAGATGTCTGGATTCATGCCGTTCAATCTGCGTGACAGTTGGGAAATACTGATGGATTCTAAGTTCGTGCCTTTTTGAAGATGTTCGTCGAAAAGACAATCACTCAGCGCGTGCAGACTTTCTGTTTCCTGTAGCTGCGCAAAAAGCAGTAATTTTAAGAATGAATCCGTCGTAAGTTTTTTCGTATAAGCATCTAATTTCATCGTTTTCACGTTTTCTTCAAAAAGTTGAAGATTTATGGGTAAAAACCATTGTCCAAATGATGTTTTTCGTGTATTCTTGTCCATATATCGTTCCTTTATTAGTGGATTTGGCCGGGTTACCACCTAACTTTAATCCATTATAAAGGACTTTTTTTATGCACAAAACAAGATTATTGAACATTTTGAATATTTTTAAAACTAAAGTTATTTTAATGCAACGCTAGTGATAATAAATAATTTATATTATCAAAAAAATCATACTTTCAAATTGAAATCGTATTTAAAAAGGTTTCTCTAATTTTCAGAGAAACCTTTTTAATCAGTTAACTCCTTAATGCTCACTTCGTTCCGCTTACCGTTGACTGTTTCCTTTATTTTCTTATTTCACTCATTAGTATGGTTTTGAATTATGTTCATTTT
>NZ_JBNNTI010000059.1:0-17660 GCF_050278625.1 Viridibacillus sp. NPDC096237
AGCGCCGATGGTAGTTGGGGGTTTCCCCCTGTGAGAGTAGGACGTTGCTAGGCACACTAAAGCACAGCTGATTTAATCAGTTGTGCTTTTTTTATACATATTAATACTTAAGTACACTATTTTACTTGTATTTAGAAAGTATATATTTTCCAAAAATACATTACTAAGACTAGATTGAAGAGAGAATCATATGTAACTATCATAATTTATGTTTGAATACACTGTTTAAATTCATTTTTTTTGAACAAATATTAGATAAGACATAAGGTTAAAAGGAATATATTTAAATAGAATGGAAGAATTCATTCAAATAGGAGGTATTGAGAAATGACGGTAATCTATGATTTTTCGGTCAAGAAGATAGATGGCGAGCAGCAGAATTTAAGTGATTTTGCTGGTAAAACATTGTTAATTGTAAATACAGCTAGTAAATGTGGTTTTACGCCACAATTTAAAGAACTACAAGCATTATATGAAAAATACAATGAACAAGGATTTGAGATTTTAGGCTTTCCTTGTAATCAATTTAATAATCAAGAGTTTGCTAATATTGATGAAACAATGCAATTTTGTCAAAAAAACTTTGGAGTAAGTTTTCCGATGTTTGCCAAGATTGATGTGAAGGGCGACAATGCTGATCCATTGTTTAAACACTTAGTTTCAGAGAAAAAAGGATTACTAACTGAGACTATTAAATGGAATTTCACTAAGTTCTTAATTAATAAAGACGGTAAGGTTATAGCGCGTTACGCACCTCAAACTTCAGTTACTAAAATTGAAAATGACTTAAAATCTGTATTGAGGTGAACAATTCAAAATAATCTTATTTATCGCAGAGTCCTTGACAAGTGAATAGCCACGTTGTTAATCTTACAATTAATATTCTTTTACAAAACAGGAGGAGTTACCGAAATGTGGGAAACGAAATTTGCCAAAGAAGGTTTAACATTTGATGATGTATTGCTTGTACCAGCACATTCTGAAGTATTACCGAAAGATGTAAGTTTATCAGTTAATTTAACACCAAAAATTAAATTGAATATCCCAATTATTAGTGCTGGAATGGATACAGTAACAGAAGCACCAATGGCAATTTCTATGGCTCGTCAAGGTGGTATTGGTATCATCCACAAAAATATGAGCATTGAAGAGCAAGCGGATCAAGTAGAGAAAGTAAAGCGCTCTGAAAATGGAGTTATTACAAATCCGTTTTTCCTAACACCATCTCATCAAGTATTTGATGCAGAACATTTAATGGGTAAATACCGTATTTCCGGTGTTCCAATTGTAAATAACGATAAAGACCTTAAATTAGTAGGAATTATTACAAACCGTGATTTACGCTTTGTACAAGACTACTCTCAAAAAATTGATGAAGTTATGACTAAAGAAGATCTAGTTACAGCTCCTGTCGGAACAACTTTAGACGATGCAGAAAGAATACTTCAACAGTTTAAAATTGAGAAATTACCAATCGTTGATAATGAAGGCGTCTTAAAAGGTTTAATCACGATTAAAGATATAGAAAAAGTTATGGAATTCCCGAACGCTGCTAAAGACCATTTAGGCCGTTTACTTGTAGGCGCTGCAGTAGGTGTTACAAAAGATTCTATGGTTCGTGTACAAAAATTAGTGGATGCACAAGTAGATGTAATTGTAATCGATACAGCACATGGTCACTCACAAGGTGTTTTAGAAGTAGTAAGAGATATTCGTGCAGCATTCCCGGATTTAGATATTATCGCTGGTAACGTTGCAACAGCTGAAGCTACGAAAGCTCTTTACGAAGCTGGAGCTGATGTAGTTAAAGTAGGTATCGGACCAGGTTCTATTTGTACAACACGTGTTGTAGCAGGTGTTGGTGTACCTCAAATTACAGCAATTTATGATTGCGCAGCAGAAGCTCGTAAACAGGGTAAAACAATTATTGCTGATGGTGGTATTAAATACTCTGGCGATATTATTAAAGCTTTAGCAGCTGGTGGACATGTAGTAATGCTAGGTAGCTTACTTGCAGGTACTTCTGAATCTCCAGGAGAAACTGAAATCTTCCAAGGACGTCGTTTTAAAGTATATCGTGGTATGGGTTCAGTAGGAGCTATGGAAAAAGGTTCAAAAGATCGTTACTTCCAAGAAGATGCGAAAAAACTTGTGCCAGAGGGTATTGAAGGACGTCTTCCTTACAAAGGACCTCTAGCGGATACAATCCACCAATTAGTTGGAGGTATTCGCTCAGGCATGGGATACTGCGGTACGAAGGATCTTCGTGATTTACGTGAAAATGCACAGTTTGTTCGTATGACTGGCGCTGGTTTACGTGAAAGTCATCCACATGATGTTCAAATTACGAAAGAATCACCAAACTACTCAATCTCATAATTTCGAAACTTTTTCATCCTTTCTACGTCAAACTTGATGTAGAAAGGGTGTTTTTTTATACACCGTAGTTGCTAGCGCTAATTCTATGTTAAAATGAGCGGAGTAAGAGAGTAATATGAACACATATGGAGGTATTATGGTGAAAACATCAAGAAAAAACACATGGTTACGAATAATCATGGTTTCTGCTTTGCTGTTAAGTATGTTTGTAACAATACCTAAAGCAGCGAATGCAGAAGACGAGCTTAATTTGCATGTTAAAGGCGCCATTTTAATCGATGCAGACTCAGGTAAAATTTTATACCAAAAGAATGCGGACGAGTCTTTAGGAATTGCTAGTATGTCAAAAATGATGACAGAGTATCTATTACTAGATGCAATTAATGAAGGAAAAATTACTTGGGATCAAAAATATAAAGTGTCAGAATATGCATATAAAATTTCCCAAAATCGTGCACTTAGTAACGTACCTCTACGTGCTGACGGTGAATATTCAATTCGTGAATTGTATGAAGCAATGGCAATTTATTCAGCAAATGGAGCGACTATTGGAATTGCAGAAACAATTGCTGGCTCAGAAACAGAATTTGTGAACATGATGAATAAAAAAGCAAAAAAAATGGGTTTAAAAAATTATACTTTCGTTAACTCAACAGGTTTAAATAACTCAGAACTAGACGGTATGGAGCCAGCAGGTACAGGTAAAACTGCTGAGAATAAAATGCCTGCCAAATCTGTTGCGAAATTAGCTTATCATTTATTACAAAATCATCCTGATGTTTTGAAAACTTCAAGCATTACGAAGAAAACATTCCGTGAAGGTACAGACGATGCAATTAAAATGTCGAACTGGAATTTCATGCTCCCTGGTCTTGTATTTGAATATGAAGGCGTAGACGGATTAAAAACTGGTACAACTATTTATGCAGGATACTGTTTCACAGGCACTGCAACACGCAACGGGACTCGTTTAATCGCTGTTGTTTTGGATGCTGTAGATGCTAAAGGTGAAGGGACATATAAATCTCGTTTTGATGCAACACGTGCATTATTCGACTATGGTTTCAATCAATTTACTACAGAAGAAATTGTCCCAGCTAACTATTCATTTAAAGGACAAAAAACTATACCTGTTGTTGATGGTAAAGAAGATAAAGTGAATGTAGCTACAAAAGAAGCCATTTCAATTATGGTAAAAACTGCGGACAAAGATTTGTATAAACCAAAATTAGTTTTAGATAAAAAAGAACTAAATGCACCTGTTAAAAAAGGTGCTGTTGTTGGGCATGTTGAAATTGATAAAACTAAAGGTAAAGATTATGGGTTTATCGATGGAGAAGTAAACAATGCAGAGGTTGTAACTACAGCTACTGTTGAGAAATCTAGCTCGATTTCACGAGCTTTCAAAGGTATTGGTAATTTCTTCTCTGGTTTATGGAATAAAATATTCTAATATAGAAAAAAGGCAATCACTATGATTGCCTTTTTTTATGCTTTAATTCCCCAAGCCGCCATTAATTGTTGTATAGATTGGTTAATCTCTTCATCCTTGATTCCCCCAAAACCGAGTAGAAACTGTGTAGATTGCTCATTTAGGATTGAAACCATCATATATTCCTGAATGGGTATAATGCGAATACCTCTTTTGTGTGCCAAATCTTTCAATTCCGTTGCATTTTTTATGTGAGAAATCGTTAGAACGATATGCATGCCTGCTTGTTCACCGGAAATTTTAACAGTTGGTGAAAACGGTTCTAGAGCCGTTGTAAGCTTTTCTAATTTTTTTCGATAGATTTTACGCATTCGATTTAAATGCTTCGCAAAATGGCCATCTCGCATGAATTGCGTGAGAATATACTGCTCGAAGCGAGGTACTGTCGATGTATAATAATTAAATGCTTGATTGTACACTTCTACTAATTTTGGAGGTAGTACAAAATAGGCAATACGTAGTGAAGGCATAAGTGATTTTGAAAAGGTACTTATATATATCACGCTGTCACTTTTATCCATCCCTTGTAATGCGGCAATTGGTTTCCCAATATAACGAAATTCACTATCATAATCGTCTTCTATAATATAACGATTGTCTTTTTGAGAGGCCCAGTTTAAAAGTTGTGCTCGGCGTGAGGCAGATAACACTGCACCTGTCGGGAATTGATGCGAAGGAGTGACATAGACGACATTAGCTTTAGAGTTCTCTAAATCGTTGACCAATAGACCTTCATCATCTACTTTGATAGGTATTGCAGGACGATCTGTTTGCTTAAAGATATGATGAGTTAATGGATAACCTGGGTTTTCAATTCCAAAGCGTGAGGAAGCCCCTAACAGACGAATTATCATAGGCATAAGTTGTTCTGTCCCTGAGCCAATTACAATTTGATTGGGTGCACATATAACACCTCTCGATTGATATAAATAAGTGGCGATTTCTTTGCGCAATTCTTGCTCTCCTTGGGATGAACCAATAAGTAATAACTCTTGTGATTGTTCATCGATTGCTTCCTTCGCATATTTCCTCCAAAGATGGAATGGGAAGGATTCTGTATCAATTTGTCCTGGATTAAAATCTATCTCAAATTTTTCACGGGATAAGGGAGATGGAATTACTGGATGTTGAATGTCTTTTTCTATGTAAGCGAGTTCCTCAACAGCTTCTACGAAATAGCCGACACGAGGCTTTGATGCAATAAATCCCTCTGCGAGCAATTGTGCATAGGCAAGTTCAATTGTTGTTTGACTAATATTTAAAAATTCAGCTAATTTCCTCTTTGAAGGAAGTTTAGATTCAGTTGGAATTGTACCTTCTGTAATGCCCTTCTTAATGCCTTCGTAGAGCTGTTCGTACATAGGTTTATTAGATTTTTTTTCTAGCTGGAACATAAGCATATCCATCATATCACCTCTTCTGACCATGTGATTTACATATAAACTGAATCTTTCTATATGGTCAATTTTCATTATACTAACATCATACAAGAAAATGGAGGCGATGGAAATGGCAAATCAAACAGGTACAGATCGAGTGAAACGTGGAATGGCAGAAATGCAAAAGGGTGGCGTAATTATGGATGTAATTAACGCAGAGCAGGCAAAGATTGCGGAGGAAGCGGGCGCAGTTGCTGTTATGGCTCTTGAGCGTGTACCGTCTGATATTCGTGCAGCTGGTGGAGTAGCGCGTATGGCAGACCCTCGTATTGTAGAAGAAGTGATGGCTGCAGTATCAATTCCCGTAATGGCGAAAGCCCGTATTGGTCATATTGTTGAAGCACGTGTATTAGAAGCAATGGGTGTAGATTACATAGATGAAAGTGAAGTATTAACTCCTGCAGATGAAGAATACCATTTGCTGAAAAGTGATTATAGAGTTCCCTTCGTTTGTGGGTGTCGTGATTTAGGTGAAGCAACTCGTCGCATTGGTGAGGGGGCTTCGATGCTTCGTACAAAGGGTGAGCCAGGAACGGGTAATATCGTTGAAGCTGTTCGACATATACGTCAAGTAAATGCACAGGTACGAAAAGTTGCAAATATGACACCAGATGAGTTGATGACAGAGGCGAAAATTTTGGGTGCACCTTATGAGTTACTGTTAGAAATCAATCGTTTAGGTCGATTACCGGTTGTGAATTTTGCTGCTGGAGGAGTAGCTACTCCTGCTGATGCAGCATTAATGATAGAGCTTGGAGCAGATGGTGTCTTTGTAGGTTCAGGTATCTTCAAATCTGAAAATCCTTCTAAGTTTGCAAAAGCTATTGTAGAGGCGACTACGCATTATAAAGACTATAAATTAATCGCTGAAATTTCAAAAGAACTTGGGGTTCCGATGAAAGGTATCGAAATCTCTCGCTTAAATCCACAAGATCGTATGCAAGAGCGAGGCTGGTAAGATGGTGAAAATCGGTGTTTTAGGATTGCAAGGTGCTGTACGTGAACATGTTCAGGCAATTGGAGCAGCCGGTGCTGTTGCAATCATTGTAAAGCATGCAGAGCAACTAAAGGAGCTTGATGGTCTTGTACTACCAGGTGGTGAAAGTACAACAATGCGGAAGCTAATTGACCGTTATGATATGATGGAGCCTCTTCGTCACTTTGCTGCAGAAGGTAAACCAATGTTCGGTACTTGTGCTGGATTAATATTATTGGCACAAAACGTCATGGGTCAACAAACACCTCATATTGGTGTAATGGATGTCGTTGTTAAACGTAATTCGTTTGGTAGACAGGTTGATAGCTTTGAAATACCTCTCACTTTAAAAAACATAGGTGAAAACTTCCCTGCTGTATTTATACGTGCGCCTCATATTGTATCTGTGGGGGCAAATGTAGAAGTATTGGCTGAGTATGATGGACGTGTTGTTTTAGCGAAAGATGGGCAGTTTTTAGGTTGTTCATTTCATCCGGAATTGACAGAGGACCAACGAATCATGGTGTACTTTGTGCAGATGGTTGAGCAATGTGTTTTGAGCAAACTTGCAAAACAATGAAATCTATTGTAAAGTATGGTTAAATTTCAAATTAAACACGATGATAGGAAGTAGTAGCAAGTAAGTTTTTTCATAGAGAGTCGGCGGTTGGTGCAAGTCGATAAAAAACCTTGTGAATCCGTCCTGGAGTTGCTCAGCTGAATCGATAGTAAGCTGTAGCCGGCCAACAAGCCGTTATGAAACAAGTGGATTGCAATTTAGGTGCAATCAATTAGGGTGGCAACGCGGGTATGCTCTCGTCCCTTTCATGGGGATGAGGGCTTTTTGTTGTTTATTTTTAGTGTAACCTAGACCTAAAGTATTGTTTTATGATAAAACTTTGATACATTTCTATTATCGAATTTGTGAAAGTGGAGGAATGGACATATGTTAGATATTAAACGAATCCGTGAAAATTATACGGAAATTAAAGAAAAGCTATCTCACCGTAATGAAGATTTAGGAACCTTTGATCAATTTGAAACTCTTGATCAACAACGTCGTGATCTAATCGCAAAAACAGAAGTATTAAAAGCTGAACGTAACCAGGTTTCTGAAAAAATTGCTCAAAAGAAACGTAATAAAGAAAATGCGGATGCTGAAATTGCGCATATGCGTAAAGTTGGCGATGACATTAAAGCATTAGATACAGATCTTCGTGAAGTAGAAGGTAAATTCCAAGATATGATGATGCGTTTACCAAATATTCCACATGAAAGTGTACCAGTAGGAGACACGGAAGATGATAATGTGGAAGTAGTTAAATGGGGCGACATTCCAGAGTTTGATTTTGAGGTTAAAGCGCACTGGGATTTAGGTACAGATTTGAACATCATCGACTTTGAAAGTGCTGCAAAAACAACAGGTAGCCGTTTCGTATTTTACCGTGGTCTAGGTGCTCGTTTAGAACGTGCTTTAATGAGTTTCATGATGGATTTACATTCTGAAGAACATGGTTATGAAGAGATGTTACCACCTGTAATCGTGAACCGTGATAGCTTAACAGGTACGGGTCAGCTTCCGAAATTTGAAGAAGATGTATTCAAATTAGCAGATACAGATTATTTCTTGATACCAACAGCAGAAGTACCGGTAACAAACTTTTTCCGTGATGAAATTTTAGATGCTGATGTTTTACCGAAAGGTTTTTCAGCTTATAGTGCTTCTTTCCGTTCTGAAGCGGGATCTGCAGGCCGTGATACGCGTGGTTTAATTCGCCAGCACCAATTTAACAAAGTAGAACTTGTGCGTTTCGTGAAACCAGAAGATTCTTATGAAGAATTAGAAAAATTAACAGGTCATGCTGAAAAGGTTCTTCAACTTTTAGGTTTACCATATCGTAAACTAAAAATGTGTACATCTGATTTAGGGTTCACTGCTGCGAAGAAATACGACCTAGAAGTATGGATTCCGGCACAAGATACGTACCGTGAGATCTCTTCTTGTTCTAACTTTGAAGATTTCCAAGCTCGTCGTGCTAACATTCGCTTCCGTCGTGAAGCAGGAGCAAAACCTGAATACGTACACACATTAAATGGTAGTGGTCTTGCAATCGGCCGTACGGTTGCAGCACTTCTTGAAAACTACCAACAAGCTGATGGTTCTGTTGTAATTCCAGAAGTGTTACGTCCTTATATGGGTGGTAAAGAAGTAATTCAAGCACCAACTAAGTAAGATATAAACGAAAAAAGGCTAATGCGATGGAGCTCTCCATGCATTAGCCTTTTTTTGTTTTGGTAAAAATACCTTCAGCCTCACAGCGGATTTTATAAAATTGCTTAGGTTATCTCCCTAAAGTTTAGTAATGAATACCTTCCGCATCGCAACGAATTTGATAAAACTTTCTCTCAAATGAAGGTTGTGAAGCAGGCATGTTTTTTAATTTTCGTTTCCCTACACGACGATCAAGCAATGCATAAGCGCGGATAATTGGGTTTGTGGAAGCTAGCGCATCTGCAATCGATAGTTGAGGATATTGAGTCAATGCTTCATATAAATGTAAGTTGGTAATGTTATCTTGTTGAGTTATATCTACTTCTGTAGCGAGTATATCGGAATTGTATTGATCTTGTAATTGTTCATTAATATATGATAAATCAGCAGAACTAAAAATTTCGTCTTTATTTAGAGTTAACCAAATGTGTGGTCTATCATCATGTGAATAATTATTTGAGGCTGATTGTAGTTCAATCTTTCCTTGTAATGGTTCACATAAGAAACTTTCAACAGCTGATTTTAACTTTGTGAAAGAAATTGCTTTAGAGTTAGAATTTGCACGCTCTGTTTTTTTCTTATTACGTAAACTACTGAAGAAATCGCTTAATAATTGGCCGCATTCAGTTGCTAAAATGCCCTCAGACACTTTGCATGTATGGTTAAATCTTGAGTCACTCAGTAAACGATAAAGTGAATCCACACAGCCTGCTTTACTATCTCTAGCACCATAAATAACACGTGGCACTCTAGATTGTAAAATCGCACCTGCACACATGGGACAAGGCTCTAAAGTAACGTAGAGAGTTGTTTCCTCTAGGCGCCAACTACCAATTTTGTTGCAAGCTTGTTGAATTGCCAAGAGTTCAGCATGGGTTACTGCATTCTGTGAGGTTTCACGTAAATTATGTGCACTAGCGATGACTTCATTTTTGTAGACAATGATAGCCCCGATTGGAACTTCTCCTAGTGCAGCAGCTTTTTCTGCCTCTTGAATGGCTAATTGCATAAAGTGTAGATCTTTTTTTAATACGTCCATAGATTCATCGCTCCTTGCCAAATAGTGTAGCACGGTTTGAACCTAATTCGCATATATTACTGGAGAAATAATGCTAGAGGAGGTTGCATTTGATTTATGTAGTGAAGCAAGGTGATAGCTTATATAGTATCGCCCGAGCGCATAGCACGACAGTTGCGACAATTGTTGCGCTTAATGAAATCCCGGATCCAGATGTTCTAGTTATTGGGCAAGCACTTGTTTTACCTGAAACGCCAAATCCAAATCGCCCTACAATAGATACAAATGGTTATATTGAGTGGTATACAGCTGAACTTCCTGAAAGTTTAATAGCACAGGTAAGAAAACGGGCGCCACTTTTAACTTATATGATGCCATTTTCATATGAAGTACGGCGTGATGGTACGCTTACGCCACTGGAATGGGGAAGCATACCAGAGATAGCGCGAGCTAATCAGTCTGCAACGGCTATCGTATTAACAAATATAGAGAATAACGCTTTTAGTGATACATTAGCACATACAATTTTAAACGATACTACCTTACAAGACTTAATCATTGGAGCAGCTTTAAGCGAGGCTTCCAATAAAGGGGCAAAAGATATTCATTTAGATTTTGAATATTTATTAGCCGAAGATAAAGATCGTTATGTTGAATTTCTAAAAAAGTTCAGACAAAGAGCTCATGCACAAGGATTGACGATTTCAGCGGCAGTTCCGCCCAAAACAAGTGCAGATCAACCGGGTAAATGGTATCAGGGTCATGACTATAAAGGGATAGGTGAAGCAGTTGATTTTGTTGTCATCATGACTTATGAATGGGGATATAGCGGAGGTCCGCCAATGGCAGTATCACCAATTGGTCCTGTACGCCAAGTCTTGGAATATAGCGTAAGTGAAATCCCTGCTGATAAAGTAATGATGGGGCAGAATTTATATGGCTATGATTGGACATTACCATATAAAACAGGAAATCCACCTGCGAGAGGATTGAGTCCTCAACAGGCCGTTGCGCTGGCGAGAAATCAAAACGCAGCAATTTCATATGATCCAATCGCTGAAGCACCATTCTTTCATTATTGGAATAATGGGGTGGAGCATGTTGTGTGGTTTGAAGATGCACGCTCTATTGAAGCGAAGTTCAATTTGCTGAAGGAATTAAAACTAAGAGGTATTAGTTATTGGCATATGGGATTTGCATTTCCACAAAATTGGGCACTTTTACAAGAGATGTTCCACGTGAAAAAACGGTAATGATAAAACCTTCAGTTGATACTGGGGGTTTTTTTGCACTTACATGATGATTTTAGAATTTGAAGTATATGCTATTTTATAAACCATGTGTCCTAAATGAGTCACTTCTGCTTTTTATGTTGATATGATAAAATAATAGGCACTGACTAAAAAAGACGATGAAGGGGGACTTCTGATGCCTGTACCGTTTATTACGGTTGAGGGGCCAATTGGCGTCGGAAAAACGTCGCTTTCTAAAATAGTTGCTGAGACTTTTCAGTTTCACTTATTAAAAGAAATCGTGGACGAAAATCCGTTTTTAAATAAATTCTATGAAGACATTGATGAGTGGAGTTTCCAAACAGAAATGTTTTTCTTATGTAATCGCTATAAGCAATTAACAGATATAAAGAACCATATTCTATCGCATGAAAAAGCTGCAATTGCAGATTATCACATATTTAAAAATTTAATCTTTGCGAAACGGACATTAAAAGAGTCTGAATTCCACAAGTACGAGGAAATTTATCGAATTTTAACTGTTGATATGCCATGTCCAAATGTAGTCGTCTATCTTTATGCAAGCGTGGATACTTTGATGAAACGAATTGCAATGAGAGGTCGTGAGTTTGAAAAAATGATCTCAAGAGAATATATGGAGCAGCTCGTAGCTGATTATCATGTATTTATAGAGCGATTTGAAAAACAAAACCCAAATATACCAGTATTACGTTTCAATGGTGATGAAATTAATTTTGTAAAGAACCCATTAGATTTACAAAAAATCTTAAAAACTGTTAAAGAAACATTAGAAAAAGGGAGTTTCGAGTAATGAATTTAAGAGAGAAATACGGCATTCCTGCTAATGCAGTTATTACTATTGCAGGAACAGTAGGTGTGGGCAAATCGACAATGACGAAGGCGTTAGCAAATGCATTAAATTTCCGTACGTCATTTGAAAAAGTCGATTCCAATCCTTATTTGGACAAGTTCTACGATGATTTTGAAAAATGGAGCTTCCATTTACAAGTTTACTTCCTAGCAGAACGCTTCAAGGAGCAGAAGCGTATTTTTGAATATGGTGGTGGCTTTATACAAGATCGTTCAATCTATGAAGACACTGGAATTTTTGCTAAAATGCATGAAGAAAAAGGAACAATGAGCAAAATCGATTATGAAACATATAAAAATTTATTTGATGCAATGGTCATGACACCCTACTTCCCACATCCAGATTTACTAATTTACTTGGAAGGCCCTATTGAAGACATCTTAGAGCGTATTGAAGAGCGCGGTCGTCCTATGGAACAACAAACACCAAAGGACTACTGGTATGAAATGCATGGGCGTTATGAAAATTGGATTGACAGTTTTAATGCATGCCCGGTGTTACGTTTAGATATTAATGATTATGATTTGATGAAAAATCCAGATACAGTGGAAGTGATTGTAGAACGTATTAGTCACTTTATGGAGCAGACATCACATTTGCGTCGTAAATAGTTATTTTAGAAAGGTTGTCATAAAAATGACAGCCTTTTTTTATAACTATAAATTCCTGGTTTGAAGTTATTAAAAGAGAAGATAAAAAATTAATTGGAAACTAATCATATATAGAAGCTCTAATTTATATTTTTACATTAGAGGGGGTGTATTTTATGAGAGTAGCAATTTACTGTGGTTCCAGGATGGGAGGGAATCCTATATATGTGGAAAAGGCTATAGAGCTCGGTAAATTTTTGGCCAATCATGGAATTGGTATTGTTTATGGAGGGTCAATTATAGGTTTAATGGGGAAAGTGGCAGATGAGGTATTAGTGCACGGAGGAGAAGTGGTTGGTGTAATGCCAACTTTTATGCAATGGAAAGAGGTTACACATCAAGGTTTAACAGAGTTAGTTTTTGTAGAAACAATGCATGAACGTAAGGCTAAGATGATTGAGTTAGCAGATGCTTTTATCGCTTTACCAGGTGGAGCAGGGACGATGGATGAGTTTTTCGATGTTCTAACACTTTCTCAAGTCGGTCAACATACAAAAGCAATTTGTTTATATAATATCAATCATTACTATGATTCTTTACAAGCACATTTACAACATACTGTAGATGAAGGTTTCATGTTAAAAAGTCAACAGGATCAAATCGGAGTCGTAAGTTCGCCTGAAGAGCTAATGCTATTTATAAATCAATTATAATGATGACTTATAGATTTATGTTCTTAAAAGTAAGGAAATAAGCTAATTTAATTCATTCAGCTCTTTTTTATGAAAAGACAAAAAAAGAAACAAACACAAGTGTTTGTTTCTAAAATTTCTGACTATATGTATTAGAGAAAAGATTCGTCACTTTAGCAACGAATACAATCTCAATATTATGCGCGTGTTTTTAAAAATAAAATGGAGGAGGAAGAGGGATTCGAACCCCCGCGCGGTATGACCCGCCTGTCGGTTTTCAAGACCGATCCCTTCAGCCAGACTTGGGTATTCCTCCGAAGAAAATATGTTGTTGTCGTTCTGACAAGTAATACTTTATCACGTATTAAATATCTCGTCAATACTTTTTATTTAAAAAATTAAAATAATATTTGAGAGCTCTTTTTTATGAAATAACTTATATTGAAAATAACTTTAAACTAGAAGGTGAAACGGAGCTTGGAATGCTAGGTTAATTGATATTAGAACTATCCTTTTATTAATTGTCTTTTTTCGTTTTAAGCTTTTATATTGATTTTTTTCATTATTCTTCGTATACTAATAGAGCCGTGCTAGGTGGGAAGGTAGCGGTGTCCTATAACTCGCAATCCGCTCTAGCGAGACTGAAGTCCTTTTCTAAGGCTGTCCGTATGTTTGGTCTGCCTTTTGCACGTAGTGTTGACGATTGGGTCCTACGCAATGCGTACCCGCGAACCATGTCAGGTCCGGAAGGAAGCAGCATTAAGCGGCTTATCGCATGTGCCGTAGGGTTGCCTAATCAGAGCTAACGACAAAAGTAACGCTTATGTACGGCTGTCGAAGGAAGGTGCACGGCATTTATCGTGCAAATTTCAAACTCATTCGTCATTTTTTGGCGAATGGGTTTTTTCTTTATCTAAAGGTATCAAGAGACTTTAACATGTGCTCTTATGGTATAATATATATATTCAACTAATCGGCAAAAAAGGAGAGGAAAACGTTGACGTATCAAGCTTTTTATCGTGTGTATCGCCCGCAATCATTCAGAGAAATGTCAGGACAGTCACATGTTAAACGGACACTCCAAAATGCTCTCCTTGCCAATAAAACGACGCATGCTTATTTATTCTCTGGTCCTCGTGGTACAGGGAAAACGAGTACTGCGAAAATATTTGCAAAAGCATTAAACTGTGAGCATGCACCAACTGAGGAACCATGTAATACATGTGCAACGTGCATTAGCATTACGAATGGATCACATCCTGATGTAATTGAATTTGATGCGGCATCGAATTCTCGAGTGGAAGAAATGCGGGAAATTATTGAAAAAGTACGTTTTGCACCTGCCAGTGCTCGCTTTAAAGTGTACATCATAGATGAAGTTCATATGTTATCTACGAGCGCCTTTAATGCATTACTTAAAACTTTAGAGGAACCGCCTGCGCATGTTGTTTTCATATTGGCGACAACAGAGCCGCATAAACTGCCTGCGACGATTATTTCACGTTGTCAAAGATTTGATTTCAAACGACTTTCTTCTATAGATTTATTGGAACGCATGAAAATCGTTTTAGAAGATATAAAGCTACAATATGATGAACAATCATTGAAAGTCATTGCTCAATCTGCTGCTGGTGGTATGCGTGACGCTTTGAGTATGTTGGATCAAGTCGTATCTTTCAGTGGAGACAAGCTAACGCTAGAAGATGCCTTGTTTGTTACAGGGTCTATTGGTCAGGAAGTATTCTATGATTTAGCAAAAGCGTTAGGTGACAAAGATATTGCACAAGTGCTAGCGCTGTTAGAAAAACTAATAAGTGAAGGGAAAGATGCAGTTCGCCTATCAGAGGATCTCATCACATTTTTCCGTGACTTATTACTAATTCAAACAGCACCTGATTTAGAAGACTTACTTGAGCTTGCCTCATCAGATGAAAAATTCAAAACTTTAGCGAACCAATTTACAACGGATACATTGTACGGCTATGTTGATATACTTTCGAAGACACAACAAGAAATGCGTTTTTCACATCATTCCAAAATATACTTAGAAACAGCCTTGTTAAAAATGGCGCAATTTACAACAGGTCAACCAAATATTCAAGTACCTGTCCAAGCAAACAGTCAGATGGCAATGCAATCAACTGGCGAATCGCTAAATGTTGCAGATCTTGAAGCAAAAGTTGCCTCATTAGAACAAATTGTTCACCAACTTCAGCAAGGTGGCCAACAACACCTTAATACAGCCCCTGCTCAACAACGACAACGCCCAAAAGTGGATAGTGGCATGAAAATTAACGTTGGGCGTATCCAAGAAGTACTAAAAGTAGCGACGAAAAAAGATTTGCAAATGATAAAATCAGCATGGTCTGATGTGCTAAATCAACTTCAAAAATCTCAATCAGCACTTTTAGAAGATGCTGAACCTGTGGCAGCATCTTCTAATGCGTTTGTGTTAAAATTAAAACAGGGAGTTTATTGCACAATAGGTACTAATAATGGTACATTTTCAGCGATGTCTACAATCTTACAACCACTAACAGGTGTAGCTTATGAAATCGTTGTGGTGCCTGAGGATAATTGGCTGAAAATACGTGCAGACTTCATTCGTCAGCATGGTCTGGACAAACAGGCACATTCATCAGAAGAAACGCCTGCAGATAATGTAAACGATATGACAGAACCTCTTTTTGTAGAGGAGCAGATTCCTTCTGAGGATCCGCTTGTTGCAAAAGCAGAAGAGTTTTTTGGTAAAGGTTTTGTAGAAGTTTTAGAAGAGTGAATTTTAATTATTTTGAGGAGGAAACTAATATGCGTGGTATGGGAAATATGAATAACATGATGAAACAAATGCAAAAAATGCAAAAGAAAATGATGGAAGCTCAAGAGGAATTAGCTACTCAGGTGTTTGAAGGTGTAGCTGGTGGCGGAATGGTGAAAGTCGTTATATCTGGTGAGAAGAAAGTAACTGACGTTATTCTTGATGAATCAGTAGTAGATCCAGAAGATATCGAAATGTTACAGGATCTAATTGTCATTGCTACAAATGAGGCAATCAAAAAAGTAGACGAAACTACAAATGCTACAATGGGACAATTCACGAAAGGCATGAATCTTCCCGGCATGTTCTAGGAGGAATTGATATGCATTATCCTGAACCTATATCAAAATTAATCGATAGTTTTATGAAATTGCCAGGTATCGGGCCGAAAACCGCGGCTCGTCTGGCGTTTTTTGTGTTAACAATGAAGGAAGATACTGTTCTATCTTTTGCAAAAGCCTTAGTCGATGCTAAACGTAATTTAACGTATTGTTCAGTTTGTGGCCATATTACTGATGTGGATCCATGTCATATTTGTCAGGATAAACAACGTGATGCTTCGACAATCTGTGTTGTACAAGATCCTAAAGATGTGATTGCTATGGAAAAGATGCGTGACTATCACGGTTTATATCATGTGCTTCATGGTGCAATCTCGCCAATGGATGGTATAGGTCCTGAAGATATTAATGTCCCTACATTGTTAAAAAGATTACAAGATGATCAAGTACAAGAATTGATTTTAGCTACAAACCCTACTATAGAAGGTGAAGCTACCGCGATGTATATTTCTCGCCTTGTAAAACCATCGGGTATTCGTACAACTCGTATAGCTCATGGTTTACCGGTAGGTGGCGATTTGGAATATGCTGATGAAGTAACTTTATCAAAAGCGTTAGAAGGAAGACGTGAACTGTAAAGTAAGGGGCGAAACACGATGTTTTTTCGTAAACAAAAGCTGCGTCATGAATTCGATGAGAAGTTAGTGGTTCTAATGAGAGAAACCAAACAAGACTGGCAGTATACGCAAGAGATTGAAGGTTTACTAGATGATTATGATTTAGATACAATCGCTCAGCGTAAAATTGCTGAAAGTAAACACTTCTATTTATTTAAAGAAGCACGTATTCGAAAAATCTTATTAAGAAAATGAATTAAAAACAGCATCCCAATCATATAGTTCACTACTATCTTAAAAGGAGTTGGACGTATATGATGTGGAAACCGATTGTTGGTTTCGTAGGGGTGTTGTTTTTTTTCTTCCTATTAATGAGAACAAGAAAGCATTGGGGTAAATCGATTGAATGGTTATCAATTTTTTGGTTCCGTATTGCGTTTTCTTTTGTATTGTTGTTCGCGCTGCACTATTTATTAGGTTTTGCAGGATTGTTTGTCCCTATTAATTTTTTCTCTAGCTTTTTGGTTGCACTACTAGGCATACCCGGAGTAGCCACTGTTTTAGCAATATCAATCTATTACAACTTTTTTTGACAAAAGACTTGCACACGCCTCTAAAGCGTGTTATATTAGTTAGGTTGCTAATTGAAGTGACACATAATTTTTAAATTAACTTTAAAAAGTTATTGACACTGAGGATTGTAGTTGATATAATATAAAGGTTGCTGCTGAAATAGAGTGACTTATTGGGATGGTAACTTCAAAAAAGAAATATTAAAAGTTATTGACAACGACAAGTTATCCTGATATAATATTATGAGTCGACTATATATCGATCGCAATATAATGAACCTTGAAAACTGAACATGCAAGACGTTAATCAATAAATGTTTTTGGACATCAACTCTGTTGGTGGATCAAAACGAAATAGATATCATCTTCGGATGATACGCTAGCAAAGCT
>NZ_JBNNTI010000060.1:0-16827 GCF_050278625.1 Viridibacillus sp. NPDC096237
ACGTTGACGTGACATAGTAGCACGCTCCTTTAAGTTGGTAGTCTAAGTGTAATAGCCCTTATTTTTTTTGTCCAACTTAGTGTAGCCGATTCAGTTCCTATCAAAAAGGGTAGACAGGTTGCTGAATTAGAATTCACTATTAAAGCAAATAAGAAGGCTATTGAAACAACTAATACGCCAGGGGTACCACAACCCGATGAAAAGACAATTCTGATTGAGAATCTTTTATTGCAAATTAATAAGGCTTGTATAGGTTATGAAATTGATCTAGCAGACTTCATTCAAATTTATGAAGGAGCACAAAATGTATTTGGTGATGAAAATGATATACATAAAGAATTGAATTTTATTGTTGATTATATGAACGATAAAGCAAATAATATTCAAAAACCATCTCGCTTTATGCTATTTAAGATTACTGAAGCAGTAGACATGAAGAGTAAAGGGTTTACCATTTCTTTCAGCGGGTTAAGTAAACAGAAAGCTCAAAAACAAAAAGTAGCTCTTCCAGACTGGTATAAGGAACAGAAAGTTGAAAAATCAGAGGAACAAAGTAGTAGTGATAATGCTCAGGATGAATACTTTGAAGCGGAGCGCGAAAAAATACTAGCAAAACTAGAAAGTTGATTGATTAGGAGGGCCGATAGTGCTCTCCTTTTTATCAAAATTAATTTATTTCCTGATATTAATTTGAATATATTTTCACCCACATCTTTAGAGACCACTTTTTAAAAGCACTTTGGTTAGGTGTTCAACCGTTATTTTAACGGAATTGAATATTTAAATAGAGTGCTTTTTTTCGTTCTGTTTTAATACAACCTTTTATGGAGAGATTTATCATGAATTTAGAGACTTTACAAGGAAATTAAACTATCAAAAAGGAAAAAACAATAGCAGCTCTTGAAATATATCTTCCAAGTTTTTCTTGTTCTCTTTTCATATTAATTAGATTCAGAGATTGGATCTATGAACTAAACTCAACTATAACAATGCTTTACTATAAATTATTAATGCTTAAGAAATTATTTATTATTGCACTATGAACTAAAACTTTTATAAAAATACTATTTAACAAACAAAACTATTACAACCGTTTTTTGTTTTAGTTGTTTTACATATTAATTGTTTTATATGTTTTATATGTTTTCTGTTTTACATGGCTATCAACCTTACAGGCTCTAAGGACTTTAGACACTAACTATAACAAAAACAGGGTTTACTATTACATATTCAGGGTGAACTATAACGAAAACAGGGCTATATATAACAAAAACAGGGTATTAACTATAACAAAAACAGGGTGAACTATAGCATTTACAGGGGAATGTATAACAAAAACAGGGTTAATATTACGAAATGAGGGTAAATGAAGAGGGTTCCTCATTAAAATATAACAAAAACAGGGAACAGCAAATATAACAAAAACAGGGTGAGCTACTTTTCAGCTGGAAAAGAACACATATACACGAAATATAACGAAAACAGGGTAACAATATAGATAAATACATAAATACTATCTATATTATTGGTTATCTCTAGCAATTCTTGGTGGATTGTGTAAGAATCTAAAATATAACATGAGGTAAAATAAAGAGAGTGCTGAAGTTATATTTTGATAGATGGGAGATAGCATATGGAACAATTAGAATTTGATCTAGTAGAAGTTCAATTTAATCTAGATAATTTAGTAACAAAATCCAATCTCTTAATTGAATCCAGTTACAAACTATCAACTCTAGAGTCAAAGTTGATACTAACGCTATTTTCTAATGTACAGCCAAATGATGATGATATTAATACATATATATTTCAGATACAGCCTTTTGTTAATATGCTCGAATTAAAAGGAAAATCAAAATATAAAGATTTACGAAATATTACAAAAGGATTAATGGAGAAAGTACATGAAATCCGTATTGGTGATACAGTACATCAAGTATCTTGGTTATCTTATGTTGCTTATAACGAAGGGCAAGGAACTATTAGTATGCGTTTTGATGATTTTTGGAAACCGTATATACTACAGCTACAAAAGAATTTTACTACCTATCGACTAGGTAGTATTACCAATTTAAATAGTGCCTATTCAATACGGTTGTATGAGCTTTTAAAACAATGGCAGAAGATTCGTAAGAGAACATATGCACTAGGTGAGTTGAGAGAGATGTTAGGGGTGCCAGAGGGTTCTTATAAGCTATATGCTAATTTCAAACAACGAGTGTTATTAACTGCTCAAAAAGAATTACTTGAAGAATCCGATATCCTATTTGATTTTAAGGAAATTAAAGTTGGCCGTTCAGTAGGTAAAATAGAGTTTTTCATTTATCATAATCCAAACTTTGTGAAGGCCGAACCTATTATTCCTCTAAATGTAATAGAGAGTGAACAAAAACCAGTAGTTGACGTAAAGGGGTATACCGAACTTCAATTTAAAATTAAGAGCATTTTGTTAGATTGGGGACTTAATGAAAAAACCGCCGATTCATTAATTGAGACTTATTCTGAAAAACGTATTCAATCGAACATAGATTATACACAAGGACGGATTGACATGGGCAGCGTTAAAAAGGTTGCTGGATATGTAAAACGGGCAATAGAACAAGATTACTCTGCAAGTAGAGGGGTTATGTCTGAGAAGTCAGCAGAAAAGAAAGTAGTAGACGTACCAGTAAGTAAAGAAAATAAATCTAAATCCCAAACGAGTAACGAATTTGACGTAGATGAATTCATCTATTTCTTAAACGAGAAAATTAAAATTCTAAAGAAAATTGGTGAAGAATCGGATGTTATAGATCAGAAGGTTCTGAATGAAGTGACAACTTTTAAAAAACGTGTGGATTTCGATAATTTACCAATAAGTGAACAAGAAAAGTTGAAAACTATTTTGGTGTGAACTACTCCCACCACTTATTCTTACGAACTAATTGAATTGGGGGACTTCTCGACTCATCAATGCTTTTACTAGCCAACGAAAATTGACCGAGCTAACCCTCTTGTTCCAAGAGTTTTTGTTTTTATCATTTATGCTAACGTTATAAGCGTATTCCTCTTTACTCCTTTGTTTAGTATTAGCAAAGGAGTATTTTCATTTTAGAGTCACTTATTTCTATGAAATTATCACCACCACCAAAAGCTACTTACTGTTTGTTATTGTTTATACCTGTTTTTAAATGATTAATAATTGTTTACAGTTTACTAGAGTTGCTGATATGACTGTGTTTGATAGACATTTATGCTACTTTTATAACGCTAAAGGCTACTTTTATAACGTCAACGACTATTTTTATAATGTTAAAGGCTACTTTTGTAACGTCAAAGGCTATTTTTATAACGTTACAGATGTTTAAAAGCTACTTTTATAACGTTAAAAGCTACCGCTTAAAAATTTAGTAGCTTTTTAATGTTGCAAAAAAAATCTGCGTATAATATTATTAGGAAATATAATCTAATAAGTGAGTTTAATGGAAAGTAAGAAGATGAATAGAAATGAGGTTTCTGTTGGTGTACTAATAATCTATGATGGGGGGAAGATCTATATTATGGAAGGTAAATATGGAAATTATGTAGTTACAAAAAGCCATGATTTAATTGAAGCTAAACAAAAGAAACCATTAACATTAAGAGAACAAAGATTGGTATTAATGCTCGTTAGTACTATTCAACCCAATGATGAAGATTTTAAAGAATATGAAATTAGCATTAGTGATTATTGTGAAGCAATGAATATATCAAAGAGTGCAGCATACCATCCAATTAAAAAAAGTATGGAAGATATTGCAGGCAAAACAATAGGTATTGAAAAAGATGACGGTCGATATCTTGTTACCAGTTGGGTGTCAAGTATTGAGTACATAGAAGGCAAGGGGTTATTGGCTATTACTTTTGATCCTAAATTAAAACCATATCTTTTGCAATTAAAAGCGTATACGAGTTATAAGTTGAAATATGTTTTGTCACTAGAAAGTGTTTATGCGATTCGATTATATGAATTAGTGAAAAAGTGGCAAGTGAAAAAGCTGTCAAAAAGTTCCAAAGTTATAGAGTTGAAAGAACTACGTGAAAAAATAGGTGCTATCAAAAAGTCTTATGATAGATACTCAAATTTCAAAATAAAATTGAAAGATGCAATAAGAGAAGTAAATGAGAGAACTGATGTGTACATAAGCTTTGATGAAATTAAGCAGGGACGTTCGACTAGTAGTTTGAAATTTTATATTGAAAATCAAGAGGTTGAATCAACTAACAATAATCTATTAGATCCTAGCGGAGTAGATGAAGATGCACTTTTAGAGCAAGAGTATATAAGATTTGAAGAAATGAGATTAAAACTGAATGAACATGCTAACGGATATTCATTAGATGGAATCGTATTTGCAGAGATATACGGTAAGTTATTACCGATATGGCAAGAAGATGTGGAAAATCAATTCATGTATTTAGTAGACTATATAAATAAATCAATTGATATTGAAAATCCAATAGGTTTTATGAAGTATAAAGTGAATAATGCTGTGAAAGCATATGAAAAAAGCGAAGAAAAAGTTTCGTTTGTTGAATTACTAGATACCTTGCCTAAAAAGCGTCAAGATAACGTCAAAAAGGGTCCTAAAGTTCCTGAATGGTTTTCGGCATTAAAGAAGGAAAAACGCCTTACAGAGGATGCTAGTGAGAAAGAACCTTATAAAGTTAATAAAGAGGACAAATCAGAAGTTGATTTTGAGGAAGAAAAAAGAAAAGTCCTAGCGAAAATAGGGCAGTAACTATAATTTCGTCTCTCAAAGACATTGTTGAATGTAGGACAGATACTGTGACGGATGTATTTAATGATAATAAGTATTTTTATGTTTAAACATCTGAATTTAAAAGAGTGAAAAAGAATATTAATCTCTTTCACTCTTTTTTTATATGTGTGTTAAAAAACGTTTTGTATATATCTCGCTAGTCTATATACGGAGTTCAAGTGATTGGTTTATAAGGATATAGTATTTTCGGTGATTGTTATCTTAACGGCAATAAATTGGATATATCCAATGCACGTTTCAGTTATCCACGTTTACTGAAAAACGTTGAAGCTGAACTCCGTATCGGCTCTACCCTACGTTCAAAATTAACGGAGGATTTAGCGAGTATTAAAAATCGAATCATTCGTTGGCTAGATCGCTACTTTCCAGAATTTACTCAAGTCTTTCCGAATTTCGGGAAGATGGCACTTGCAACACTGAAAATGACGCCATTACCAAAGGATATTCAAGGGAAAACAGCTGAAGAGCTTGTATTTCTTTACCGTCAGGTAGAGGGAATGCGAGCCCCACAGTTGCCTAAAGCAAAGCTTATTATTGAAGTAGCGAAGCAATCTATCGGATTAACAGAAGGGACACAGATGGCACAACATGAAATCGCCACGCTCCTACGTCAGTATCGCTTATTAGAAAGCGAAATTGAATCTGTAAATAATCAATTAGCCGAAATAGCTAAAACAACGATGGAATATGATTTACTTGCATCAGTTCCAGGTTTAGGAGATGCGACGATTGTTGATTTACTTTCAGAAGTAGGATGCTTTTCACTTTATGAAAATCCACGCCAACTCACCAAACTAGCGGGATTAACATTACGTGAAAATTCATCTGGTCAACATAAGGGGCAAAAACATATCTCCAAACGAGGGAGAAAGAGACTTAGATATATTCTCTTCAAAGTAATAGTACCACTCATTCGTCACAATAAAGCGTTCAAGCAGCTTCATGAATATTACACAACACGTCAACAAAATCCCTTACGTGGAAAGCAATCAATGGTGGTACTGTGTGGTAAATTACTGAAGGTATTACATGGTATTTGTAAAAAGAAAGTCCGTTTTAACGAGAAACATATGATGAAAGACCTCTACTGTCTCGTAGAGGCAGGATAAACAAATTCTTTTCATCGAACTATGGCAAGAAGGATGACACGGAGAAGCCAGCAACATAACTAAACTTAGACCAAGAGTCCCTGGGGCAGCTTAGCAGGCCTCTGCCTTATGAATAGACCGAACGAAGGAATGTAAGCGCACTGACGCTAAGAGACATGGGAGATTACGTCGTCATAAGCATCGCAGAGATCCATTGTGCATCAAATAGTGGACTAAAAAAAAGCTAATGATTTTCATTAGTTTTAGCGAAGCGTACGCTTTATTTGGTAATAAAAACTATAAATTCAATCATCTGTTTACGAAAGAGGTAGAAAAATTTTTTCTTACAGATGAAAACCGTTGATACTTCAATGTTTATAGAGGGAGGGAGTTTAATGGAAGAAGTAATATTATATTAGCTAACCTTAAATTAAGGTTCCTTATTGAAAAGAGATGATATAGGTGAATGAGTTTTTAATTGGAGGCAAACAAGGATTTATCCGAATAGAAATCACTGAGGTTTTTGGTTTTCCATTGAAACATGTTTTTATGGAGGATACGATGTTAAAGGAAAGATTGATATTAAAAGTGGCAACTATTTTGTGAAAGATGCAGAATTATGGTTTTCAACTGGTCAGGTCTATACTTTTTTTATTCAACTTCAAAAATGTTTTAAGGAATTGAACGGAAGTGTGAATTTTGTGGACCCAGCTTCTAATCTTGAATTTGGAATGCATTTCAATTAATTAGGGCAAATTACTATACAAGGGTATTTCCAAGAGTTATTGAGTGAAGAAAATAAACTACATTTTGAATTTGATAGTGAACAAAGCTATTTGTTTCAGTGTTTGAAGAGTTAAAAAAGCTAGTTGAACAATATGGCGGTTTAGAAGGCAAAAAGAAATAGATTGCCAATTAATGAGTGCGTGGAATAGATGCATCTAATAAAAATAAGATTTTATTTTTTTGAGCAATTATTCCAATTTCTTCTACAGGTTGCACAGTTCCTAATACATTGGATACATGTTTAACTACTATTAATTTAGTATTACTTTTAATGTTTTCTTCGATATCTTTAGGGTCAACTAAACCATTTTGATCACATTTTATCCAATCCACTGTAATATGTTTCTTATTTTCCAAATATTTCAATGGTCTTATAACCGAATTATGCTCATTTACTGTTGTTATTACATGGTCACCTTTTTTTATAAGACCATACAAAGCTAAGTTTAATGATTCTGTAGCACCCGAAGTGAAAACTTTTTGAGTTGGATATCTTACATTTAATATTTCATCCAGTAACTTTCTTGTTTCATAAATTATTGATTCTGCTTCTGTATTATCAGTTCTTGATAGATTTCCACCTTCATTTACTTACACTGAGTGGCATAGAAGCCACGCATATGATTAAAGAGAAACAGGTTTATCAAGGGGGCAATCTGCCCAAAATCAAAAGAATTCATCTATAATTGTTGGGATTAGCTTTATTAAGTTAGCAATTTAATCTTTTTCGTTTATAAGAAAATCTCTTTTATAGTTATTTTTCTGAAGAAAAGTGTCATAGCTTAAGGAATATAATAATTGATTACGCTCAGTTTACTGAAGGGTTGAAGCCATAATATCTCATTTTGAATTAGGAATTATATAGTCTATTACAATAATTCTGTAGATGCTTCGAGACGGCTAAACAGCTGTGCGAGTAGCATACTGCGACCTGTTGACTTCAAATTCAAGAAGATATTCTAAAACTTCCCTAAACTATTGATTTGCAATTACAAACTCACCACTAACCAACACATTCTACAAAAAATTCGACGTACTTGTTAAAACATAAGAAAAGAGTCCTGCTTTTACAGAACTCTTTTATCTAAAATTGTCACTCAGTTTTAATGTACCCTTTTTTGAATCTGAATGGATTGTAAACTGGTCAGATGTAGGTTTTGCTTCAGATCTAACCATTTTAAAAAGGAATGATCTATTTTTAAAAAGATCCCACATTCTTTTAACAACTGACCATACGAATACACCTTTATTGGATCACCAATTTTTAAATGCCATTTCCGGTTGCTATCATGTCGTTTACATCGATTACATTCACATGCTCTCTTTTTCTCCATCTTCATAGACCTCCTTATGAAGATTTATAATCGCGATCGCACTCATGACGATGACGACTCACAATCCCACTTACGATGACAATCACGATCGCACTTATGATGACAATCACGATCGCACTCATGATGACGATGACGATTGCAATCGTCATCACAATTATAACCATAACGAATTTTTTCAATATTAATCGCATCTAAACTTGTGTAACAATCATTTCCATTTCGTTTAATCCAATAAATGAAATCTTCACATTTTTCTTCTGTAAAACGGATGAAAATACCTTCTCCTTCACATTTACCCGCAGAATATACTTTAATACGATCTCCTTCACATAAATCAAAAAAACGTTTTCTAGACATAATAACACCCTCCATTTTTTGTTTTATAATTATTCAAAACCATAGTATCCTATGTAACTTATTTCTTTATTGTGATTGGGAAAAAATCATTGCAAGGTAAATCATGATATATCAAAAGATTGTCTTTCACGCTACAAAGTGGAAATGTAGTGTAAGGAAAGCAGTCCACCGCATTTTTTTAAAGGCTTATAAAAAGAAGCAGATGGTCGGATAACTAATGGTGATAAATAGTGCTGCTAAATTTCTTGAATTAAATGAATTTGCTTTTATAATGGTTTTTATTACATGCAAAGAAAAACCCTAACCCTATGGGTATCTTCAAACTTTTAAAATCGATTAGGTAGAGAAATCGGGAAAGAATCCAGTTTCCGACAGTAAGCTGGAGCCACCACTTTTAACTGAGTACATCATGAAAAAATAAAACAAATGAAAATATTGGAGGAATCACCAACCTGTTAATAATATTCTTTAATTTTATTAAATCCATGCGGTGAATAAATAAAGAAAAAAATAAAGGCTGTCGAGGGTTTCTCGACAGCCTGAGAACCTTTTGAAAAGGTTCTTTTTATTCTTTCTGTTTTAATTTTTCATGCAGATCAATTCTATACTCTCTATTTTAAACATACCTTCTGTTTCTCCTATATCAATGCGTACTTGATTTGTATGTGGAGTGATTTCTATAGTTTTTGTTAGATATCCCATATTTTCATCCTGTATATTATTGTTAAGGTAATCACAAGAACTAAATGTCAGTGTTTCAACATGATTTGCACAATCGCTGATTCTCACATATCCATTTCCCATGCCTTCTTTTTTGGCAATGACACGTAACAGATATCGATGGTTTTGTTGTGGTAAATTTATATTTTGAGAGACTTGTGTACTCCAGTTTGGGATGACAAGTATGGATGTATTGTTTATTTGTTGTACTTCGGCATCTGGTGATGTATGCCAATTTGTTAGACCATTTGTAAAATTACCATTTTGAATCATGTTTCTAATGTCATATAAGGTATAGGCATGTGAGCTTTGTTTTTTTAATTCCATATACATGTTATAGTTCATACCTGATTCATTTGGTAACCATTCGTTATAGATATTAGGGATTTTGTCTATAAAAGTTTCAGCCCCAACAATATCTTGTATCGTTGTTTCTATTTTTAACATTTGATATTGTGAATGAACAAATAATGTATCAATGGCTTGTTGGGCTTGAGAATATGCTTGCTCTGTTTCTTTTTGTTGATTATTTCTAGTTTGTCTCCATTTATTTTCTTTTTCTTTAACACGGTTTACTTCTTCTTCTGTTAGAGGTTGTTTTTCTATTACTTCTAGATTCCCTAATGTAGCGTATCCATCTGGATTATAAATTTTGAATAGAATTCCAATACCTAGATTTTCATTGAAATCTAGGTTTCCTGTGTCAATAGAAAAAGAAAATGCATGTGAATCTTGACAACTTGAAGATACCATGGTTGATTCACAATGACAGGAATTGTTAGATGTACTTGGTGTATAATAGGGTGCGCTTGGATATTGTACAATTTGATTCGTTGTATTGTGAGTTTCATTCAGAAAAGAATTCGGTTGTGGTTCACATGAATTGGTTTGTTCATAAGAATTCATGTGGGGTAAATTATCTGGTACATTCAGGGTGGTATGAACTTCTTTATCGTATCTTGTAACAAATAGTTCTAAATCTTTACTACTTTCAATAAATCCTCTAACTAAGTATTGTGTATACGGTTTTAATTTTGATTCATCAATTTTTTGATATATATAGGTTGGGAATACAGTATTGTTAATTTCAGTTATAACTGCGCCTGACATGTAAAGATAATATCCTTTGAAAGTTGGATTACCTGTTTGGACAGTAATAGTATTGCTTGTGGTCCAGTTCATAAGAGATGAAAAATCCCCATCATTTAGTAAATTTCGTGTTTGACTCAGTTGTTTAACATGTTTGATTGTATCCAGTAAAATTATTTTTTCTTGAGGATATATATCTTCTGATAAGGACTCTATTTGGTAAGCAGTTTGATCGATTTGATAATCTGGGATTTCTGATTTTAAATTTTTCTTTGTATGATTTGCAAATAAAAAATCTACATTACTTTTTAGCTTTTCTAATTTTTGTTTTTCATTTGTAGTTTGAAGCAAATTATTTGCTGGAATGAATTCAATCTTATCAACGATAACTATAGAACCTTGTTCTGTCCATGCATAACTATATAAAATAAGTTCATGAGCCAAAGCAGTTAAGTTTGTGATATTAACATTTATAGTTGCGTATTTAAAATGTTCATATTTTAAGTCTGTATAATCATTACCATTAAATGTTTTTTCTATATCAAATGTTCTGAATACTAAACTATCAATAATTGATATACCCATTTGATCATTTTGATTTGAAGCATAACGAATACGTATTTGTTTAATATTAATTGTTGGATTTTCTGGCGAGATTAGAACTCTTATTTCTTCCTCAAGCTTGACTAAATCTCCTCCTGTATGACCTGGACCTTGTATGACCTTAGATGAGGTATCTTTAGTATATCCTTTTACAACTGGTATTTGAGTAATTTGACGCGAGAAGATTGTATTATATGGATCAGCACTGCTGTGTGTCCATCCTAATGCACCTGTATATACTTCTGTAGGTAATGGTTGTGGATTTGGATCTTTTAGAAAATAAGTAAATAATGAGAAATTCGATAAAATATGACTATAATTATTGAAAGTTGGTAAAGTTAGCGGCTTCTGTCTTGCAGGAAGTTGAAAAATAGTTGTTTTATAATTTTTAGATATATTTCCCCCTGCTGTATATTTGATCGTTTTTGGATTTACATTGTCACTTGATTTATTTAAATAAAAATCAATCTGATTAATTATATATTCTTCCACAGGCTCAATAACAGTAGTTATATATTGTATATCAGTTACAATTGAAATTTTATAAGGTTGTTGTCCTAGTAAATTAATACTTTGACTTTTATTTGTTTCTCTTCCATAACGAATATTTCTTATACTAGGATCTTTTATATATGATTTGTGATTTCTAATACCAACTAAACGATTCCCTCTACTTAATTCTTCTGTATAAAGAATCAATTCATGTAAACTTGAAAAAAATTCGGGTGTTGAACGTGTTAAATTATATTCCATAGTATCGATATCTGGTTCGCTGGTAATAGAAGAACGGTCAAAATTTATTGCATCAGTATAAATTTTCCTTGTAAGTTGACTGATAGTTGTTGTTGGATATGTCCGTATATCGTAATTAGGAAAAAGTGCAACAAGATCTAATACAACCAGTGTCATATCTCTTCGATAGGTATTGTATATATTCCATTTAATATTAGGAGAATTTTTAAGAATATTTAAACCTGTTTTATATGTTGTTACACAATAATTAGTGTATTCTTTTATCCGTGTTTGTAATTGTCCATAATAATAATCTGATGAAGATAGAGGTGTGGGCGGTTTTGATTGATTTCTATTCCATTCATCATAGAATTGAACACCTTGTTTTAATAAATTTAAATGTAATTGCGCAGCCTCTGCATAGGCAAAAAGTAATACTTGTTCAAAATTTTTAAGTTGAAGTTGTGGCAATTCACGTAAAAAATCACGATCAATATCTCCAAATGCATTTTGTACTGCACGAGCATTGTCAGCAGTTTTGTTCTTGTGCCATATATTAAACAACTCTTCATACTGACTTAATACACGTTGAAAGCCAACTAGATACTGTAGCGCTCTGTCTCTTTCAGTCCCTCTAAATTCTTTATTGAAAAGTGTTTCTCCATGGTTCATAAATTCTTCCCAAACTGTTTTATCTGTTACTCCTCCTGGCCAAAGTACAGCTCCTAAGGTTCCAAATGATATTAATACAATCCCAATTGGGGTCGTAACACTAAAACCAGTTAAAATTGTACCAACTACAATAACACCTGCGCTAACCACTGCAACAGTATCAGCTTCAGGATTTCCACCATATTGTTGATTCTCTTGACACATATTGAGCCAATCTTTGTAATTTGTTTGTTGTAATGGTTGATTTGGATTATTTGTACAAGGGTATCTAGAATAATCATTTTTTCTGTTAGCAGGATAAGGTGAAGCATTTGAATCAATAATTTCATATTCATTATCGTTATTTTGGTTCATGAGCGTTCCTCCAATCCTAATTTAATTTCCTTCCAATGTAATACATATTTCGATACAAGAATGACTATTCCTTCTTCCATTTGAAATTTTGATGTAAGATTGACAAAGCTAATAGGAGTATATGAAATAGACCATTTTTTTCTTAAATCCTATATAAAACAGTCGGGTATTTACCTTTGTTGTCCTGCCAGAACCTCAAGAAGATTGTCACCCCACATATCCAGAATTAGGTAGGATGATGGAGGTTTTTTTAAAAATACCCTCCCGAATGATGAACCAGAAATAAAAAAAGATTGTAAGGGAAAAATATACTTTTTCTACAATCTGAGAATTTGTAATAGATTCTTTTTTTCTTATCTAATACATTTAGAGTGAAAATGTATATCTTGAAATTTCAAGGAATTATATCTGAAATCGAATGAATCTGTTGTATCATTCATATTCAAACAGGAAAACACCAGATACTTTGACAGTTTGACAATCGGCATCAATGGTCTGTACGTCTAAATGACGCACTTGAATATGGTCGTCATCAATCACATAATAGGGCAATGTACTTACACTATATTTTAAAACATGATCGATATAGACCGTTTCTTGACAACAGAGAGAAAGAGAAGCATCTTGGCTATTCGTTGTACACATGTGTTGTGTATGGATTGGTTCAATGAATAAATTAAGGAAGAAAGATACACACCCTTTTATTTTTAATGCATGTAAATCAACTTCCACATGTCCACAATGGTCTACTTCAATGGATTTTTTACATGTTTCTTTTGTCATGGATAAATAGCTTACATCATACACCAACTTTGGATCTTGTTTTTGCATGTGAAAGCCTTTTGGAATAGTCATGATAACAGAAAAAGGTAATCGATGATTTTTATCGGGTAGATCTGTAAAACTATTCAAATTTGATGGAATATCACGGGAAAGAATAGTTTGAGATTCATATTGGTTGTGTTTGGAATAATCTTTGCTCATTGAATTGAATTCGCCTCCTTACGTAAATAGAATCCTATGCTCGTAAGCAAAGATACAAACATATAGGTTCCTATACAATTTTATGTAACAAAATTTTGTATATGTTTTTTTTTTTCACAATCACAATGGAGAAATAAGTTACATAAGAAGGTATGTTCATCCGTTTTACAGAAGAAAAATGTGAAGATTTCATTTATTGGATTAAACGAAATGGAAATGATTGTTATACAAGTTTAGATGCGATTAATATTGAAAAAATTCGTTATGGTTATAATTGTGATGACGATTGTGAATCTTCATAAGGAGGTCTATGAAGATGGAGAAAAAGAGAGCATGTGAATGTAATCGATGTAAACGACACCATAGCAATCAAAAATGGCGTTTAAAAATTGGTGGTCATTTGTTAAAAAAATGTGGGACCTTTTTAAAAATAGATCATTCCTTTTTAAAGTGGCTAGATCTGGAGCAAAATCTACATCTGACCAGTTTACAATCCATTCAGATTCAAAAAGTGATACTTTAGAAATAGATGGACCATTTGATGAAGAAAAGAGTTCTGTGAATGCACATAACCCTTTTCAAGTAGACAATAAAAAAGAGTATTTCAAGCTACGGTCTTTTCTGTATTCAATCGGGGAAAGGCCGTTACATTTTTATTGGAGGCGATCCGTATTGTAGAAGTCTATATACTCCTGAATAGCCATATAGGCTTGCTCTGCTATTTTTGGGCGTACTACATACAACTTTTCTTTTTTTTAGATGCGAGAAGAAACTTTGTATACACGCGTTATCGAGATAATTTTCGAGAGTGGCTTCCTTGAAATACCGAGTTGTTCTTTCACCTGATTTTTTTTATGATTTCGTCGTATATTGGAATCCTTGATTAGAGTGGAGTAAGGTACCCTCGCTAAATGGATTGTCCCTTAACTGATTCAGCGTATTATGAACCAATTCAAGATTGTTTCGTGTAGAAACTTCCCATGCAACAATTTCATTATTATACAAATCTAAAACAGCTGATTGGTAGGCAAACGTGTCTCCAATACGCACATGAATTATATCTGTTACTAACATTTGAAACATCATCTCGGCGTGGAATACACGATTTAAGACATTTTTAAATACAACAGATCCTCTTCGACCATAGAAAGGACATTTCTTCCGAATAACAGATTTGACCTAACATCTCTCATCAATCGACGAACAAGCTTATGGTTTACAACGGTTTCTTCTCTGGATAAAGCTCGAGTCATCCGTTTATATCCGTAGTATGGATGTATGCTCTCTTTTTTCTCTGTCCACCTGTAGGGGATAATAACATTTTTATGGAAAATTTTAAAAAGGAATATACCTAGTATCGCGAATAATATCAAGTACACAGTGCATATATTTATTAGGTGTAGTCGTAACGAGCCTAAGGACAATTTATGTACAGAGATTTAGCATTAGATAAAGTAAACTATGTGAGATGATGGAATTGTAATTTTTTTTAATAAAGTTTTATCAATGAAGGAGTTGACAGACCTCGGATATTCTCTTTTAATATGCGAAATTGTTTATTTTGGACATTAAAAAGACCGCCAATTTGATATTAGAAAAAAAGGTGTTTTCGGATCCCAAGTTTAGAGAGATGAAAGACATGAATATTATTCTACCACTAAAAAAATGAAATTACCGTAGCTTAAGACCTATAATAAGAAAGTTGAAATGGTATGTAATCAAAATAAATCACTACATTAGGAGTGAAAATGTATGAATGCAGATAAAAGAAATTATGGACAGAACAATGATCATATGCCGGATAAATATGTAGACCACAATCATGATGTATCTTGTGGGTGTGGTTGTCAACAAAGTAAATACGAATATGAACAAGAACAAAAAAATGAAGAATATAATAATCAATATATGTCAAATAAACAAATATCCCAAAATTATGATGGGTCCTGTAGTTATAATCAAGAAATGAAATATTCTGTAGCAGATGAGTCTATGAAAAATAACATATATGATGGACGAACATATGAATCAATGCAAGATGCTAGTAAGTATGGGTATACCAATTATAGTGGATCTTGTGATAAGAATATACCTCAGTTGAATACAATGAATTTGCCAATCGAAAGTCGAAGATTCCAAACAATTACAACAATCAACTCTAATACTAATCGAGGACTCGATGCTTTACGAACTCAGGTGGGTGATCGTTTAGGTGGGGGTTTATCAAATTATTGTAGGGACGTAACCGTACAAAATCAAGTGACAAACGATATAGTAAATGGAACGGGAAATCCACAACGATTTATTTTTTATAGTACGGATAGTGGTCAGTTTGTAATAGCTAATCAGCAATTTGGAGAAGTTTTAGAATATGTAACTAACGGAGAATCAATTGTTACTCGGTTATACAATGGAAATTCTAGACAATTGTTCAGAAAGGTTGACGTTTCAACTGAAAACTTTAGATTAGAGATCGAGGGTCGCGGGATAATCCCATGCGGCAATAATGCTAATACCTGGACTAGAATTATCGCATTTCCTTTATTTGAAAGTTCTAATTTTTTATTTAGACATCAGTCAAATCATAATGTATCAGTAACTGTTCCCTCATTACGAACTTCAACACCATTAGAACCAATACCTGAATTAACCAATTTGAATGATGCAGGTCCATCTCCAGCACAAGCACCAAGAGCTGTTATAGGAAGTGCATTAATACCATGTCTATTTATAAACGATGTGATTCCATTAGATCGAAGAATAAGGGAAAGCCCATATTACGTATTAGAGTATAGACAATATTGGCATAGATTATGGTCAGATAGTTTTTTTGTTGGAGGTAGTAGAACAGTTACAGAAGAAACGGGAATATCTACTGGAGCACAAGAAAACATGAGGAATACGATAAATATGTCAATAGGCGCAGATTGGGGTTTACAATTTTTTCAACAATCAAATCCTTTTAGTCAACAAATTCTTTCAGGATTAAGTACATCAAGATCTTTCACTACTGTGCCATTAGGGCCTAATATAGCACAATCTGTTTTCCGAAATCCAAACCAGTTCACGACAAGATTTTCCAGATTCGCAAGAGCGTTTGAATATCAATTAAGACGTACTGATGGAACAATTGTAGGAACATGGGTAGCCGTAGATAATAGAAGTATGTATATTAAAACATTTCCCCATAATGCACCGGTAATGCTGGAAGATCAAAAAATAGTAAGGTCTAATAACAGTTATGATCTATCCGTATGGAAAACACCAATGATAATAAAAGATGGTGAAATCAAAACAAAAAATGAA
>NZ_JBNNTI010000061.1:0-15730 GCF_050278625.1 Viridibacillus sp. NPDC096237
TCCATTATAAAGGACTTTTTTTATGCACAAAACAAGATTATTGAACATTTTGAGTATTTTTAAAATTAAAGTTATTTTAATGCAACGCTAGTGATTATTTATGAATTTAAAAAAACTTGTAGCGAACGAAACAAATCCTGAATCTAATGAAGCATTAAGATTTATCAAACAATTGGTAGCTCTTTCTAACCAAACGTTATCAAAGATAGAGACAGCGGAAATAAAATCAACGGATCAATATAACGAACCAAATATACTAAATCCCTTCACGGAAGAAGAAAGAACGTTTCTTAAAAACGCTTTTGCTTATATGTCAAAGTTACAAGAATGATATATTTTGGAAGAAAAAACAGTGCCTTCAATTACTAACTATGCACATATAAAGTTCATTTAGGGGGATTTAGTATTGATTCAAGAAATTTTTCAAAGGGTTGAAGAAGTTAATGTTATTTATCAATATATACAGTATTTATAATTGGATTTGTGCCTTTTCTCGAGGCTTTTGTAGCAGTACCAATCGGAGTACTCTTAGACCTACCTTTTATTCTTGTAGCTTTAGTGGGGATTACTGCCAACTGGTTGTCTGTTATGGCTGTAATAGTATTTTCTTCTTTTATAAGGTCTTTGTTTTTAAAAAAAGAAAAGAATAATTCTGATCGTTTTATTAATAGACGTTTTCAAAAAGCAAAGACATACTTCAATAAATATGGAGTTCCTGGGATTTCACTTTTGGGTCCTATAATAGGAACAAATCATATTGGAGCATTAGTTTGCATAATAGCAAAAGTAAATAAAAAGAATATTATACTTTGGCAAACTATCAGTATAGTTATCTGGGCTGTAGGGACTGGCGTTCTTTTAATCTATGGAGTGGATATCTACAATAATATAAAGTAATAATTGAAGGGAAAAAATGTTACCTAATATACTCAATATACCAAACTTTATAATTCTCAATATGGAGGAGAGTAAGGACGATTATCGTTTCTTAGTAGAAACAATTTCAATTTCTTCTCCCTCACACTGTCCGAAATGTGGTACTGTTGCAAACTTATACAAGCATGGACAAAAACAACAATTATTTTTCGATCTACCAATGCATGCAAAACGTGTCGGTATTTATGTCAAACGCCAACGGTACAAATGTAGAGCAATATTAGATATTCTAGTTACTTCATTGACCAATGAAATACCCTTTTAAAGTGAGGAACATACAAGCAAATCTAAAATTTACGCATAATTATTGAAAAGTAGATTTTTCATTAAAGTGATTCCAAGGCATAAAATACAAAGAAAAGAAATGAGTGAAAAAAGCTGAAATGGGGTTTAATATGAGACCAGTTATCGGTATTTCTTCAAGCTTAAAAGAACAAATGCTTTTACTTCCAACTGATAATATCAATGCTATTTCGAAATTTGGTGGTTTACCAATAGTACTTCCTAATTATGAGGAAATTGAAGTTGATTTAATTGTTGAACTGATTGATGGATTACTGTTAACGGGTGGAGGAGATATTGACCCAACACTTTTCGGAGAAGAACCGCATCAAAAGCTGGGTTCTATAACGCCTGAGAGGGACGCATTTGAGGTGGCTATCGTTAAGAAAATGTTGCTTCAGAATAAACCGGTTTTAGGAATTTGTCGAGGAGCCCAAATTCTAAATATAGCTGTTGGCGGAGATATGTTTCAGGATATTTACTCACAAACAGAAGCGGATCTTTTACAACATCAACAACAAGCTCCTCGTTGGCATGCTTCCCATTATGTTAATGTAAAGAAAAACACTTTACTAAGAACAATTACTCAAACAGAATCGTTAAAAGTGAATAGTTTTCATCATCAAGCAAATAGAAAGATACCCGATGGATTTGAAGTTTCAGCAGTAGCAAGCGATGGTGTTATTGAAGCTTTCGAGAGCAAAAATCACCACTTCGTCATGGGCATTCAGTGGCATCCAGAGTGTATGTTGTTAAATAATGATGAGGTTTCAGCAAAAATAATGAATGCGTTTATTAATGCTTGTAAAAAATAATATGTACAAAGCGACTGTATTTAAACAGTCGTTTTTTATTTGAGAAATAACGCATTTTTGTGATCAGAACTCCAGTGAATGCGGTATTGTTTTTTTATACGGACAAATATGCTAAAGAGAATTATTTTAGATTCATGAATCCTTTTTTAATGGGAAAACTATCGTATGTCCAAAAAAAGGAGGTATCTTAGTTTGAGTCAACGGCTACGATTCATGCTTTACTTAAGTACATTTTTCTTTGTTTTTTCAACTGCTGTTTCAGCTGCTGAAGAACCAACAAGGGAGCAAATTTTAGAACAGCGCATGGAATACTATATAAAATATTCAAACGACACTTTACCATGGTATTACTTAGCTGCTGTTGATCAATATGAAAGGAATATTGAACAAGTACGCAATGACATATCTAAAAGAGAAGGTGTACTTGCCATTCAATTCGCAGATGATTTTTGGACAGGGATACTTAATCCTAAAAAGGATGATACAAACTTAAAATCCATTGTTTTCTTTAATGGGAATGGTGCTGATGGAAATAATGATGGCGTAGCAGATCGCCAAAATGATGATGACGTAATGTACACACTTGCTGAATATATAAGTGTACATGGGACTGATGAAAAAGGCTTCAAACATGCTTTAAAGGAATATTATAAAGTCGATGATACAGTAAAACAAATTATTACAAATGCAAAAATTTATGAGAAATTTCAAACTTTGAATTTAGATAAGCGAGCTTTCCCACTTTCCATTAAACATGATTACAGTTATCGAAGTACTTGGGGAGCCTCAAGAGGTTGGGGTGGACGCAGGATACATGAAGGCACTGACTTATTTGCATCTTATGGTGTTCCTGTAAAATCTGCTACATATGGCCTTGTTGAGGTTATGGGATGGAACGAATTTGGTGGCTGGCGTATTGGTATACGCGATAATAATAATACGTATCATTATTATGCCCATTTATCCAGTTATGAAAAAGGGATAAAAGTGGGAGATATCGTTGAACCAGGAACGGTAGTTGGTTATGTAGGAAGTTCAGGATACGGAAAGAAAGGAACTTCAGGTAAATTCCCACCTCATTTACACTATGGTATGTATAAATACAACGGAAGAAATGAATGGGCATTTGATCCGTTTCCTTCACTAAGACTTTGGGAACAAGCTGAAAAAGGAACAAAAAAAATATAGAAGGAAGGTGCCGAATTATGGAGGAATTAGTAACTCCATAATCCGGTGTCTTTTTTTATGTATGTATTTTACATCTTAAATTATTTTTGTATTATATACATAATTTAGGTAGTAGGTTATTATTAAAACAATATATAAATGAGGTGATTTTCATGAGTCAAGATTGTTTTATTTGTTGTAAACATAGGGGAGAGATTCTTACTGCTGGGACTACTATTTATGAGGATGACCTAGTTTATGTAGGGCATATTGATAGAGGTACAAATCCAACTTATCTTGGTCATATAATGATTGATTTAAAGAGACATGTACCTGGAATTGGGGATATGACTGTTGATGAAGCGAAGGCATTTGGTTTAATCATGGCTAGAGTTAGTAAGGCGCTAACAGAAGTTCAAGGAGCAGAACATGTCTATTCGATGGTTTCTGGAAACTCTGTATCACACTTACATATGCATGTCGTCCCACGTTATCCGAATACACCAAAGAACTACTGGAGTCCAATGGAGTTAAGCGAATGGGCGGAGGCACCTAAAGGTACAGGTGATGAAATAACAAATGTTTGTCTACGCATTAAACAATTTTTAGAGGATAAGCATTATGGCTAATCTTGAACACGAGGAAATAATTTGGGTAGGAAGCCAAAAAAACTATGTTGACGAACCAAATATTGAAAAAGTTAATAATATAATAGTTGGAAGATTTGGTGGCAACTCAACTGCAGGGCAGTATAAAAATGAAGATGGTTGCTTGATTTGGCTAAATGACCAAGAAAACTGGGAGTTTGTCATGATTTTAGACGCTCATAACTCAGCTGAGAGTGCAGAGTTAGTTTTAAAACAGTTTGAGCAAGAAAAGTCTCGTATTTTCGATGTATTAAATTCACCAGTAAGTATCGCTTTGCAAGAGATGGATACACTCATTCTAGAAATATTTCAGCAACCTAACTTTTTGTCAGATTGTCGCAAAGTACAAGGGGAAACTGCCTGCCTTATTGTTATTCGTAAAGACAAATTTCTTTGGTGGTTCTCGGTAGGTGATTGCATCTTACATTTGTTTAATAGAGAGCTGCTTGGAATGGGAGAAAGTCAGTTAAATCAACGAAGTTTTTATGAATGGGTTGGGCAAGTTAATACATTCGATTTAGATGTGCCTTGTTATAGCACGGGTAAAAAAGAACTGAGACAAGGCGTCAATCATTTATTTCTAACAACTGATGGATTAACTGAATGCCCAAGAGTAGATTATCAAGATCCACAAATGATTAACAAGGAATTTGAAAATACATCAATTGAAGCAGGTGTATGGCACTTGTTAAAAGAAATAGAGAAACATCAAGTAAGGGATAGTACAACTATTATTACTTGGAAAATTGAAGTTCACAAGAAAGCTAGCCTACCAAGTAATATGATTAATTAGACCGTACTAAATATTAAAAATTCTGCCTAGTTTTGTTCAAATAAGGGATTTGGAAAGTAAGAGTTAGATTGAAGACTAGAATACAAAATAATACTCAATGCCTTTTTTAATTAAAAGGTAAAAAATTTAATAATATCGGCATCTAAGAGGGAGAGTTTTTATCAACATACCGAAGTAATAATAAAGAAATTAAAGGAGGATGAATTATGAGTCAAGTTTGTGTTTATCAGCATCTATGTACCTATTATTGAAGACGCAATTAGTTTTTACACTACTGTTTTAGGATTTGAAGTACACAAATAATATAGACCAACGATTGTAACACTCGTTCATGGTGATTTGCCAATTGTTTTAGAGGAATCAGAAAAGTCTACATACAGTTCTGAAAGCAATACTACAGGAGTTGTTTTAGCATTAAAAACAGAAGACATTAATCAAACTGTTAAGTTGTTAAAAGAACACGATGTTGACTTCATAGTAGATGAGCCAAGTGACTGCCCTCCTGGAAAATTTATTAGCTTCCGAGACTCTTTTGGGAATGTCTTAGAGTATTTGCAATTTGATTGAACGTGAAAATAAAATAAAAAGCTTATAATTCTTTAAAGTATAATACAAGCAATATTTGTTCAAATGGTTTAGGAACTAATGGGAGTTTTATTTATTCCTCAAGAAAAAAGAGAATTGATTCTGCTACATAGTAGAGCCAATTCTCTTTTTAACTTTAAATCTAATATAGACTAAATTAATATTCAATCTTCATTTCTATATTCTAAAATATCTCCTGGTTGGCAGTCCAAAGCTTTACAAATACCCTCTAAAGTTGAGAACCTGATAGCTTTTGCCTTTCCATTTTTAAGAATAGAAAGGTTAGCCATCGTTATGCCAACTCTCTCTGAAAGTTCTGTCACACTCATTTTTCTTTTTGTCAACAATACATCAATGTTGATTATAATGGCCATTTATTTCACCTCAAACTGTTAAATCATTCTCCGATTTTAGATTTATCGCACTTTTAAGTAACTCTTGAAGTACTGCCGTAAAAAGTGAAATAATAAACGTTGCAAAAATAATTACAAAACCAATAACTGCAATTCCTGGGTGTAAAGCATTCTGATAAAAAAGGAATATTATACCGATTACGTATAAGGCTATTATTGTTAATGCGCAAGTTTTAATATTTCCTAACGATTCAACAGCTAAATTTGAAAAGGCATTTTCACTTTCAATATAATTTATAAGCTTTATCATTTGATATAAAGCAAGGAAAAAAGGTAGGACAGTAATGTACAAACCTATAAGAACAGGAAGTCTAAGATAAGCGTATTCTTAAATATCAGATCATTGCGAAATAAGTCTATTACTAATTGATGGTGATTTAATTATAAAAATAGTAAAAATATATTGCTCAATAATTATTAATACCTGTTACACTAAAGTTAATGAATTAATTTATAAGGTTATATACATAGATATATTTAGTGACTATATACATATAAGTATTTGATATAATTAGTTAATTTAGCTTAAAAAAATATAAAAATACAATATTCCATTAACATGAAATATTGCTAAATAATAGAATTTATGATATGTTTCATGAGGCTAATAGGCAAACTGATAAAAATTGAGAATGCAAAAACTATGAGTCTAAAGCAATGTTGTTCTAACAACTAAGTTGCTCAAGAGATGCTAGATTAGTCACTATTCTAGTTTTTTATTTTGCCTATTTCGTTCAGGAATAGGTTTTTTCGTTATTAAGGCTATATAAAAGAAGAAGGGGAGGAAATTACTCAATATGCGTTATTTTAAAAACTTTTCTTTAAAGAATAAATTGTTACTAACAGTTTCTATCATTGTTCTAACACTTTTTACGGTTATAACGATACAAAGTATTACCCAATTACATACTCAATTAGAGAATAATCTCGAGCAAGAATTAAAAAGTGTCGGCTTATTAACATCAAAAAGCCTGGTGCCAAATGATGTGGAGAAATTATTAACTGTACAAGGAAGTAAGGATCCACAGTTTATGAACATGCAAAAAACCTTGAATGATATAAAAGATAAACAAGGTGTTATGTATTGGAGCTACATATGGAAGATGGAACCAGAAGGTGTTACTACAATCGGCTATACGGAAAATTTAGAAGAAGTGTATAGTGCCGGGGAATTATTTACTGATATCGCACCTATTCATTTGAAGACTGCAAAACTTGCTATTAAAAATGATCAATCAGAAGTAACGGAAATTTTTGAAGACTCGTTTGGTACATGGAGAACGGTTTTTAGCCCATTGAAAGATGAAAACGGAAAAATAATTGCCGTAATAGGTATCGATTATTCCGCAGATTATATTCAGACAATTATTACTAAAAGTGTGACAAAACAAATAATTACTGCAATCATTGGGCTTGTCGTTTTACTTTTAGTACTATATTTCACGATTGATCGTCTTCTTAAGCCATTAAATAAAGCAGTTACTGTTGCAGATCAAGTTGCAAACGGTGACTTAAAAGATGTAGAACTTGAGTCTACAAATGATGAAGTCGGGAAACTTTCTCAGTCTATAAAAACGATGGTTTCAAATTTACAGCATGTCATATTGAATATCAAAAATACATCAAATCAAGTTGCTTCATCTGCAACGCAACTTACTGCCAATGCGACAGAATCGTATAAAAACTCTACTAATGTTTCTAACGAGATGGATAAAATGGCTCGAAACGCTGAAGCAGCGGTGTTAATGACAGAAGAAACAGCTACTGCTATGGAAGAATCAGCTGAAGGTATACAACGAATTGCAGAATCTGCATTTACCGTTTCTGAATCTTCTAACCTTACTTCAACTGCAGCTAAACAAGGGAATGAAGTCATTCAACAAGTAATAGGTCAAATGAATTTAATCAATGAATCTGTTAATCAGATGGATGAAACAATTAAAGGGTTAAATAGTAATTCTACTAAAATCAGTGGAATTGTGAACTTTATAACAGGTATAGCTGATCAAACAAACTTATTGGCATTAAACGCTGCCATTGAAGCGGCTAGAGCAGGGGAGCAAGGTAAAGGATTTGCAGTAGTTGCCGGTGAAGTTAAAAAGCTAGCTGAACAATCGTCTCATTTTGCAGGGGAAATATATAAGATTATAAATGAAATTCAATCTGATTCGAATGCATCCGTAACGGTTATGGAAAAAGGAAAAGAAAATGTAAAAGTTGGCTTAGACTATACGACTCAAGCAGGTGCAATTTTTAAAGAAATACTCAATTCTGCAAAACATGTAGCGGAACAAATTCAAGAAATCTCTGCTGCGTCACAGCAAATCTCTGCCTCGTCAGAAGAAGTAGCAGCGACAGTTAATAACTTGAAAGTTTCGTCACAACAATCAGCGGAATTTTCTTTAAGTGTTTCCAAGTTAACAGATGAGCAATTATTAGCTATGCAGGAAGTCAAAGAAGCATCAGCTTCATTAGGGCAAACAGCTGAGGAATTGCAGGCACTTATTACTAAATTTGAATTAGAGGATGACAAATAAATGATGGACTTAAAACTTACAGGGAAAAATGTTCTAGTAACAGGTTCAAGTATGGGCATAGGGCGAGCAATCGCACTAGCCTTTGCCGAACAAGGTGCTAATGTATTAATCAATTATATCGGAGATGATCAAACCGCAGAAACAGTGCGTCTAAAAGCGGCGGGACATGGTGTAAGTGCATTAAAATACAATGCGGATGTATCAGATTCTAGCCAAGTAAGAGATATGTTTCAATACATGGATACTCACTTAGGTGAGATTGATATTCTTGTTAACAATGCTGGAATTGCTCAAAATGCACCGATTACAGAAATGACAGATGAGCAATGGGACAAAATGATAAAAGTCCATCTGTACGGAAACTTTTATAATTGCCGAGAAGCAGCAACAAGAATGAAGGCAAAAAATAAAGGTAAAATTATTAACATCTCTTCTGATTTAGGAAGCTTAGGCTGTGAAGAATATACACATTATTCAGCTGCAAAAGGTGGTATAAATGCTTTTACGAAATCATTGGCAAGAGAGTTAGCACCGAATATTACGGTCAATGCTGTAGCTCCTGGAGGAACACATACAGATATTCTACTAGCATTCGGAGAAAATTATATCGAAGAGGAATCAGCAAAATACCCCTTAAAGAGATTGGCGCAACCAGAAGAAATCGCCAAAAGTGTCTTGTTTTTAGCTTCAGAAAATGCAGATTTTTATACGGGGCAAATACTAGGACCTAATGGTGGCGGCGTCATGAACGGATAATGATATAGTTGAGGAGTAATTGATTTGTTGAATATTGTCATATTTTGTTTATATTTAATTTTTATATATTATATTGGTTTTAAAGGGTACAAACGTGTCAAAACAGCAGAAGATTTAATTGTAGCAAGCTGGAGCATGCCATTATCTGTTGTAACTGGTAGTTTAATAGCCGCTTTACTGGCAGCGCCATTCTTCTTTGCAGCGGTCGGTTCAGGCTACACAAGTGGTGGCTTTGAAGGATCTGCAACAATGGGTGGCTTAGGTACATGTATGATTTTAGGAGCTCTAATCTGGACAAAACCTCTTAGAAGATTAAGAGGCTGGACATTAGCAGATTATTACGGATTAAGATATGGTAGTAAAAAATTAGGTGCATACACTGGTATAGTAATGGCCGTAGCATTTGGAGTTTTCAATGCAGGTGCTCTAACTGTAGGGGGAACTTATATTATCCAAACCCTTTTACAAATTGACTTTTTACCAGCAGCATTATTATTTGTATCTTTAACAGCGCTATATTCCGTTATTGGCGGTTTATGGGCTGTAGCATATACAGAAATCGTTCAAGGTGCACTAGCAATAGCCGGCATTCTTGGAATATCTATATTTATCATATTCTACTATCCTGATATTACATTTAACCCTGAATGGTGGAATGTAAATGAATTGTTTAATAGAGGAGGAGTGGAATTCTGGACGCTTTATTTAGTACTGGCACTAGGTGATATTCCGGCAGTAGATTTAGGCCAAAGGGTCGCAGCGGCAAAAAGTCCACGTATTGCACAGCGCAGTATGATTATTGCAGGTTCCGTTATTATTGCAATAAGTTGGATTCCGGGTATGTTAGGGGAAGCTTTTAAAACGATTTATCCAGGCAGCTCTAATCCAGAGACATTAATGTTAGCCTTTGCACAAGGCTATTTCCCACCACTGTTATCAGCAATCTTTTTAACAGCAATGGCAGCGATGGGGATGTCAACAGTTGCGGCATGTTATGTAGCAACTTCTGGAATTGTAACGAAAAACGTTTATTTAGATTTCATTAATAAAAATCCAGATCCGAAAAAATTATTATTCTTCTCAAGAATCATGATACTGGTAAGTGCAGTACTAGGCTTTATATTAGCTATTAGTGCACAAAAAGTAATTGATTTAGCATACTTAGCATGGGACATTGTATTCGTTACGTTATTCTGGCCAATTGTCTTAGGGCCATTTTGGAAACGCGTAAGTACGCCTGCTGTATGGGCTAGTATTTCTATTGGTCTTGTATATTATATTGTTTCTTCACTTACTCATGTTCCAGGTCCGAAAATTCAATCGGATGGTTTTATTGGGTTACTAAATGAATTATGGTTCATGCCTGGTTTCTCTGGAGTGGTGATTTCTGGGGTTACAATTGTCGTAGTCAGTCTCATCATCCCGCCAACACAACACGTTCTTGATATGCATAAAATCGAGAGAGATAGATCACTTGATGAAGTAGGGAGCAAAGAAGAATTAAAAGTTGTTAAATCAATAAATAACTAAAGATTAGAAATGGTAGTAGGGCATGCATATGAGCATGTCCTGTATTTTTTAATATGTTGATTACAAATAAAGATGTTTAATTTACAATAAAGTCGTTTATAAAATAATGGTGTGAAATAGGATTTTCATACGCTCATTTTTGATTTCTCTGTATAATAAAAGAAAAAGTATTTCAACATTCGTTGTGTAAATAAGTGTAGTTTGAAGAGGGAGTATTCCATGAAAAAAACATTATTAAAATCGATTATAGTTTTTTCATATATATATTGTATTGGGTATTTTTTATTTGACTTTCCTAATGATACCTTTGTAATGCGTATAATTACTGGTGTAATGTCGTTTATTTTTTCTTGTAGTCTATTGCTGAAAATTCTTGATAATAAAAAAGAGAAAGAATTAGGAAGTGGTGAAAAATAATCGAAGGCTATTTTTGATTATTTACTTTCCGAAATTAAGTAACTTTATTTCTAAGTGCAATATTATCAACTTTAGCTCGCTACATATAATAATATTTTAACTATCAGTAATAAGTAAAAAAAAAGACCTTTGTTAGCATCTAAACTCAATGCGAATCAAAGGTCTTAATCATTTATTTTTAGCATTTCACCCAGCTAAGTCCAGTCGTACCTTCACCAGCATGTACGCCAACACATGCACTAAGAGGTAGGACTAACACTTTAAGTTTGGGGAACTCTTGTAATAATTCTTCTTTCCATACTTGAGCATCTAAATCATTGTTACAGTTAATAACTGCAACTTCTGTGATATCGGCTTTCTTCATATCATTGCGTAGTAAATCGGTCACATACTTTTTCGCTCTTTTATCAGCTCGGACCTTTTCCTTCATAACCACTTTCCCATTATCAAATGAAATAACTACTTTTATATTTAATAAATTACTTAAGAAAGCTTTAGTACCTGATACACGACCACTTTTATGCAGTTGATCTAAGCTAGATGGAATGAAAGATAACTCAGCGTTTTCTGTCATTTTTTCAATATGAGCAACAGCTTCTTCTACGTCGTGACCCGCATCGATCATTGTAATTCCCTCTTTGAGCATTTTCCCCATTGGATATGAGCCAATTTTCGAGTCAATTGAGTACACTTTAAAATTTGCTAATTGTGCAGCAGTTTGTGAGCTTTGGTATGTTCCAGATAAATCACTAGAAGTATGCACGGCAACTGCGCAGTCATAGCCTTCAGCCTTTAATTGTTTGTAAAGCTCGACCATTTCACCGATAGCTGGTTGAGATGTTTTTGGATGTACTTTAGCAGAGCGCAGTTTGTCATAAAATTCATCATGTGTCATATCGACTGTTTCTCTGAAAGCGCCTTCAGAGAAAACTATATTTAAAGGTAAAACATGAACATTATACTTTTCTATGAATGTCTCGTTTAGCAGTGCAGCAGTATCAGTTACCCAAGCAATCCTCTTAGTCATTGTGAAATTTTCCCCTTTAGATGTAATGTAATGGCATGTACGTTCGCAAGAAAAGGTGGAACAAACCATCTATTAACTTTAATGTACAATAGGTTTCGAACAAGTTGATAGTGATAGATGTCATATTAAGTCGAAATTTCGGGAATTGTGACATAATTTGAACATAAATTATGAAAGAAATGTGCTATATACTAGAATTATATAGGTAGTTAAGTAGGGAGAGATTTATGTTGAACAGTTTATTTGTAGAAGCGGTTAATGAACTTGAGGCCAGAGCGGTTACTAACAAATTTCTAGAAAAGTTACAGACATATATCATACATTCGAAGGTAGAAAAAGTAGAAACTTATTGGAAAATAGAAGGTATGTATGTCGTAAATTTGATGATTATATGGCAAAAGCATGTTACTAGAGATGGATTAGAAGAAGTGCTATCACCCGTTGCAGATAAATGGATCGATTTAGGTGATTGTTTGTTAGCATCAAAAAACGATGAGGAATGTACATATTTATTAGAGGGTATCGATTTGGTAAATATCTATTTTAGACAAGCGAACTAATTAATAGAATGAATATTTTTTATCAATACTATAGCAAATACGGATTGTGCATATTTAATTGCATTATCCGTATTTTATGTTGTTGGAAAAGTAATGGATATCTAATTTCAGAAGGTGTAAGAATTAGATTTGGTTAACAGAAGCTGTCTCAGACTATTGAATGAACTTCTCTCGATTGTATTGCTTGTTGTTTATGGAATCATTATATTAAACGTATCAAGATGATAGCAATGTGTGGGAAAAGTTTTAGGGGGGGAGTGAACGAGTATTTCATTACTTGCATGACTTATAAGAACAATTTCAAAGCGGAAACTAGTATACCAACTGCTTTTGGAAAATGGTCATGTATGCATGTACGGATGAACGAATCATGTTTGCTCCCCCTCTAATATCTGCACTCTAGTTATAGAACAATCAAACAAAACCCATTTATCTATCTTATACATACATATCGTAAATTTTCCGAAATTCATTTTAATCATAAATAAAAGATTTAATATCCAGTTAATACGAAAAGAGTTATAAATGATTTAATTAAATATTTCTTTTAAAGGAGATAAGAATCATTAAATAGAATAAGTAGTAGGGGGTGAATACATTGAATAGGACTCTTCCTAAGAAAATACATATAATTGGTTCAGTAGGAAGCGGCAAAACCACTTTGGCAAAAGAGCTTTCTGCTAAATTGGCAATTCCTTATCATGAGCTAGATAATGTAGTTTGGAAAAGGTGCAAAACAGGTGATATTAGAAGAACGGTTGAAGAGCGGGAAGATTTTTTAAGTGTAATTATTATGTCCGATTCATGGATTATAGAAGGCGTACATACCGAAGCATGGGTTGCCAATAATATCAAACATGCTGAGATAATCATTTTTTTAGATACAAGTTATAAGGTAAGAATATATCGAATTTTTAAAAGGTTCATCTTACAAAAGCTGAAAATGGAACAAGCTCATTACAAACCAACTTTTGAAATATTTTTGAAGATGATTAAGTGGAATAGATATTTTGAAGAGGTCGAGAAACCGAATTTTTTTACTCAATATGAAGATTATTGGGATAAGTTTTTGATTGTATCTAATAAGGAAGAACTCAATTGTTTATTTGAGTTAGATAAAAAATGAATAGTAGTTTTAGAAGATAGATAATTTGAAAATACTGGTTGGGTTTTTATTGTAAAGCAAATAAAAGGAAACGATTTTGTTCAAAATTGATAAGAATGGTTTCTTCTACATAAAGCTACTAATTTAGAATAGGGAGTGTCTTAAGCGCAGTAGAACTAAAATACACCAATGATTAATGATAACCTTTTAATATACAAAGCAAATTATATGCAGTCAATTATGAAATGCTAAGATTAAAACACCCTGTCTCTTATGCTGAAAATTTCAGCTATAAGACAGGGTGTTTTTGTGATTATTATTGAATAGGCATAAATGCGACTTGCCAAATTCCATCTTTATTTCGTATCATTTGAAAGCCTGTTTCCTCGTTTGGATTAACATAAGTAGGGAAGGATATATAGCCGCTATCATCATCTTTATGTAAATGCCATTTTCCTTTCTCAATATTATTAAACGAATAGGTTTCATATAATTTGCGTTCAGTTCTTGTTAACTTTGGTTGTACTGTCTTTGCATCCTTTATATGTTCTTTTAAAGTCCATTGTATGTGTCCTTTTCTATCAGTGTAAAATGAATATTCAAGTTTAGGGAGGTTATCAATCCTTGCCCATACGTACATCTTTGCAATACTGATGGGTTGTAGCCCTTTTAGGTGCTTTTGGTTAAAGTCTACTTTGAATGCTTTGTAAATCTCTTCTTCTTTCTTATTTAGTGTGAATTGTACTTTAGCATTTTCATAGCCCAAAATAATAGAATCAATATCATTTATCTTTAAAATCGTTTTTTCTGCGTACTCTCTGTTATCAGGTAAGACAAAAATTTCATTTTCTTTTAACGTAAATAATTTTAGTGAGTAGTGTAGTTTTTCTGTTGCGTTAGGAAGTTCTTCAGGAGAATTTTGTAAAGAGTAGATATTCTTTAATTCTTCTTCAGTTTTCGCACCTCGTACTTGAGAAGAGCCATAAAAAGTTTGTAGCTTTTTTCCGTTAATGAATACTACACCATCTTCTATTTCAACAGTTTCACCAGGAAGTCCAATAATTCTAGATAAATGGTCCATTTGATTTTTATCTGAATAATAAATAACTTGCCCACGTTTTATTTGCCCTTTTTTGCTTGTAACAGGTTCCATCACAAGGGGGGCTATGACATAATCATACCTACCACGATCCATTGCGAAATCACGAAGGTACATACTTTTTAACGACTTATCAGTATTTTCTATGATGGGAATTTCAGGTGTATCTATCTGTTGATCATATGAGATTGAGACACCGTGATTTTCTGTTGTGTTTCCTTTTTGGGACGGGGTGTCTTTCGGTAGAACGAATAGTACAATTATGATTGCAAGTATAGAAAAAGAGGCGAGAGCAACAGGAAGCTGCCATTTTAAGCGATCCTTTTTTTCTTTATGTTCACCCAATTTATTTTGTGATTGGTTAGGCCTTTGAACTTCATCGTTTTGCTTTTCTTTAAAATGATCCACGTAATGAAACCTCCGAGTTTTAGATGTAAATGTTGATCGTGTTTAGCTGGTAAGCTATATTGCACAAGGCGATCATTTTGAAACAATGGGAAAATATTAATAAACCTCTCTTTCTAGTATTCCTATGTACTATTTCATTAGACGCATTTTTTTGGTATTTGTTCCATAAATACACTGTTACCCACTAAATTATAGCTTAATTTACTTTGTTGTTATGATGAGTGGTTGGCACCATTTTCTCCCGATAAATTTAAACGTGCTGAATAGATGAAAATGATGTCTGCAGCCTGCTTTATACAAGGCCGTTTTATTACACAGCGAAGGTGGGACGCAAATTTGCTTGAAAAAGGCAACATCTGAAGCAATTTTCCGAGAAATTGTAGCACAAAAAGTAACAGTTATTCATATGGCCCCAACTGTGCTCAATACGCTTTTACAATATTATGATGAACATAAGCCTGCTGTTTACCAAAACGTATGAATTGTCCTTGCAGGTGCAGCACCACCTCATGCCTTTGTCAAAAAAGTGGAACAGGGACTTGGTTGAATTTATCTAAGTACTCTAAATGAGTATTTTTAAATACAAATATTACCACATAAAATGCAATGACTGGTACCTTATGCCACTTGAAGCTCATTTTTGATTTGTTCAA
>NZ_JBNNTI010000062.1:0-15462 GCF_050278625.1 Viridibacillus sp. NPDC096237
TTTGCGTTATTCATCTTAATTGAACCGCCGTATACGGAACCGTACGTACGGTGGTGTGAGAGGTCGGGAGTTAATTCACTCCCTCCTACTCGATTTTTTTATTATAGAGATTCACCAAATTACTGACTCTATTATCTTTTTTAGCATCTAAATTCACTTCTGTTGTGGGTTTGAAACAAAGTTTGATTAAAACCATGCTGCTAACATTGATTTTACAACATAGAAAACGCTCGTTTTTGAAATAAAGATTGATCAAAATAAGAGCGTTTTATTTTGTTTTGTTTTGTTTTGTTGGAATTTTATAAAAAAGATTGATTAAAATATATTAAACATGTTATTAAATTTCTAATTCTTCTATGTCATATAAATAACTACAAGTTACCATTCCTTGTGTCACCTACTGTTTTCGTTAAACGTAACTCATTTTCATCATACGTATAAGAAGCAATCACTTTGCCATCTCAATCAACATCTTGATGCGTAAACTGCACAAAATCAGGTAATAAGTTTTTCAAATTATCTATGTTAGCATATTGTTTATTTTTGGATAAAAGAAACATTTCATTTGCATCGTTTCCAATGAAGATGACACTTGTGTTTTCTCTTATCGTTATATCTACATGAATAATTTCCACTTTTGAGAATCCAATTACGTCTATTTTTTTATTGAACTGAAGGTTTGAGTTATTTGTTGAAAACAATACTTGATTACCTAAACAAATTTGATAAATAAAATCATCCATTATTTTTTCAAAATCTATTAATTTTTGAATAGTTACTTCAAAATAAGTTTTACTTTTAGTAGTAATTTTTTTGACAAAGATATTGTTATTTTTTATAAGCTGATTTTCAAATTCTTTTTCATCTGAGTTATCCAATTCGATATACATATAAAAGGGGACATTTGTTAAACTGAACAAAAACTTAACAAGTCTTTCTTTTTCTAAATTTGGTATTTGTAGCATTGAAAAATTAATCATATATATATTTTCATTTATTTCATTTAATGAGATAGGGAAATCATCAGTGATTAAACGCTTGTTTTTAAAATACGCAATCTCTATATTCACTTTTTACCCTCTTTCTATAAACTATAAATACTGATGTACCAACATATTCTGGTAAAAGTAGTTCACTACATTCTATTTATACGTTTTGTTTCATTAGATTTCCACTTAGATTCTACCATACCCAAATATAATAGTTAGAAGTAAATCGATACCCTTTTGAATATTGCCAATTCGATTTGAACACATAGTGGTAATCTGGATTATTAATATGATAGTGCCACATTTTTGTCTTAATTTTCTTCTTTTTATTAAAACTGAATAAAGCATGATAGTCAAAAGAAAAGAAACGTGAATCTTTTTGGCCTTTTGGAACATACCCTTCTTTATAATTTACTTTAAGAATAGAATTGGATTCAAAAAATGAAATTTTATATTTCTTATTAAATCCTTTTAAATATGGATTCAATCTTTTTTTAATAACTGGCTGAAGATATTTTTTCATATACTTAAAACCGTATTTCTTCATCCACCATTTTAATATCGGTAAAATCGTGTACCTTAATATGCTGATTAGTATCGGGTTATTTCCATCAGGATCCACATTCATTATTGGATTTCCATTAGCATAACTATAGCCATTCTGTGATAGCGGTTCATCATCATCTCCTGGATGTGGATCTAAGGCTAGAAACGCTCCATTTGTGGGATTATAATAACGTGCCTGTAAATAGTAGTTCTTTGTTTCTTCGTCATAATAATATCCTGCATAACGAATCGGGTTTTCTTTTGCCACTGACCCTTCGACTGCTAAAATATTTCCATAAGCATCATATTGATATGAACCTACTTCTTTATCTTCACTGTTACGAATACTTAACACATCACCACGTTGATTCGTAATGAATTGATAAGTATTTTTTTCAAAGTTTCCTGCATCATTTTTTGCTTTGACAATCATTCCAAGTGGTGTATAACCACGCCACTCATATGAACGGTACTCGATAATTTCATTATTAACTTTTACAACTTCCATATCTAATACTTTATTATTATAGAAGTATTCATGCACTGTATCGCCCACTGTTTTCGTTAAACGTAATCCATTTTCATCATACGTATAAGAGGAAATCGCTTTACCATCTACTGTTTGTACGTTAGTTAAACGTTGTTGTTCATTGTATGTGTATTGATAATTTTCATCTTGGAGTAAATTACCATCCGCATCATACTTGTATGCTGTATCATTTTTCTTTTCAATTTGATTAGCATTATTATACTTGAATGTTGATTCTTTTCCATTTATATTCGATTTTCTACGATTACCTACTTCATCATACGCATACGTATTTACTGTACCATCTGGTAAGATTTCTTTTGTCAATTGATCATTTTGATCATATTCAAAAGTACTTTCTTGTCCATTTGCTGTTTCTTTAGAGACATTCCCATTTTTCGTATAATCATATGTGATTTCAAATGGTTGTTGTACTTTACTTGTGTATGTCAAAGTATCTAATATGTTCGCATCATTCATTTGTGCCACTTGTTTTAATAAACCGTCATTTAAAATAAGTGTGGATTGATTATCTGTTACATTGACATCACTTTGATAATCATGAAGAACTTCCTCACCTACACCATATTGGATATGATCGATGTCATCACTATTTTCTTTATAACTTGTGTTTTGTGAAATTGATAGTCCTTGGTCATAGACTGTTGTACGTTTTGCTAAGCGTTCTTGGTCATCATAACTATATTTCTGTGAGAATAACCCCATTGTGTAATTGGCTAATAAATTGGTTTCCTTTGTATACTCAAATGTTTTTAATGCTGTTCCATTTCTTGAAATAGATGTCGTATTCCCATTTTCATCATATTGATAAGCAACCGTTTCATTCCCATTTTCTACTTGGCTTACTTGCCCATCACTATTATACGTGTAATCTGTTGTAATGCCTGATGGTAATTTTGATTGACTCAATTCGCCATTTTGGTCATATTGATATTGGAATTCCATGTTCGGCACGGTCACCGTTGTCACTTGGTCATTATCATTGTACGTATACGTTTTCTTACGATTCAGTGCATCCTTTAACGTTGTTAAATTATTATTTTCGTCATATTGATACTCTGTTTTATGACCATTTCCATCTGTTATGGATGTCAGTGTTTCTGGATACATAGGGTCATATGTGTATGATTTTTTGTGGCCGTCTGCATCGACTTCTTCCACTTTTTGACCATAAATCGAATACGTTATAGATGTGGTATGCCCTTTTTTGTCCGTTGAAGTGACTTGTCCTGCCTCATCATCATAATCGATTTTTTCAAATGTGTTATTCGCATACAGCATTTTCGTCACACGTCCATATGAATCATACGCATATTTTGTTTCTTCATCTTTGACCGTCGAACTGATTAAAGAAGGACCATCATACGTGTTCACAGTTTCTTCACCATTTGTAGCTACTGATTTTACAAGTTGATTTTGGTCGTTATACGTATTAGCTGTCGTACCATCTTTCGTTGTCGACGTTAAAGGATTGCCTTTTTTATCATACGTATTCGTTTCCGTTGTACCATCTGCATTTATTATCTCAGTGACATTATACTGCTCATCATATGTGTATAAAGTTTTCGTATTTTGTTCGTCTTCTCCAGGTGCATCTTCTTGTACTACCGCAAACGTATTATTTTTCTCATCACGCTTATACACTGTTTCATTATCACTTGAATCTTTTACAATATACTCATTCTCTTTTTGATTAAATTTATACGTATTTGTAACCGATAATTCTTCATCCGCTGCTTGTTTATCAAAGACAATTAATTCATTTTCATTATATTTGAAGGTTGTTTCATTCTTTTTACCGTCGGTATATTTTATTAATTGGCCGTTCGTATCATATGCAAAAGTTTCTGTAATGGTACGATCCGACTTTTCACTTCCGATGGTTGTTTTGGTTAATTGGTCATCAGTATATTCATATGTTGTCCAGTGGTCACCATATTGAACTTTACTAATTTTATAGTTTGAATACGAAATGAGTATATTTTCTTGATTGCTTGTTCCTTTTGTTTCAGCTACTTCTGTTAGTTGCCCTTTATCATTGCGTTTAAAATCAATTTGGTTTTTATAAGCATCTGCATAAGATGCAATGACGTAAGTACCCGCTGTTGGACTCACTTTGAATGTTTGAACAAAACCATTCTTATCTGTCATCGTATAGACGTCATTCTCTTTTTTCAACTGCTCATATAAACCTTTTGGAGATGTAAATGTATCTCCCTCTTTTTTAAAGGTATGGACCGTACCATCTTCATCTTCATACAGTACATCCCCATTACTTGTTTCCTTTAAGGTTTCATTTCCGACAAAAGTCCATCCTTTACCTAATGCAGATGATTTCGTAGAACGAGAATTATACGTACGAAGGAAATCATAATCTAAGTCACTACGCGTGTTTAATGATTCATCTTTAAATTGTAACGCCATATTTCCTGTTGTGACATTGACACTAGATGAAGCATTACCAAATTCACTTTCATCGTACGTAAAATAATCTTCTAAACCGATTAACTCTTCATGTGAATTCGGTTGTACAGTGGCTGCGCTTGATTTTGAGCTTAGTCCACGCTGCCCAGTTACCTTATCCTCTTCAGTTTCAGGTGCTGTATCATCATCCTCAAAGAATGCCGTTACAGTAGCTGTATATTTTTTTCCTAAATCATAATTTGCTTTTTTAGTTGTATGACTTGTACTACCCTTTACTTTAATTTTTTCTGTTGTTGTTCCATTATTCAATTGGATTTCATAATATCTTGCACCTACAGAGGCCTTCCAATTGAATGTTAAACTTGTTTTATTTTGAACAAGATTATCTTCATTCGCTGTAATTTGTACACTTTTTGGTGCGTATAATGACATATAACCGTAATTAACATCTGATGAAGGTGAATCTCCAGCTGCAGACATAGCAATCACACGAACACTATAACGTGTTGATTTACTCCCATAAGTCGTGCTTGGATCAATTGGTAATTCTGCACCTTTTCCGACACTTGCTGCATCATCTAATGTTACGTCGTGTAAATCTGTAATCCCAGCTTTAATTTGTGCATCGGTTGGCCAGATCTTTTTGCCTTTTGTACTAATAGATGTTGTATCTTTTCCTACAGTATAATTTTTATAAACTGTACCATTCCATATACGTACTTTATAACCTGTTGCATTCGCAACTTTATTCCATTTCACATTTATCCAGCCGCGCCCACTATTAGTCGCATCAGTTTCCGCATAGGTACCTGTTGTTACAGTTGGTAAATCAGGCTCACCTGTTGGTACAGGAATTGCTTTTGATACAGTAGCAGAAGTGGGGCCATTGCCTGTTGGATACTTAGGAATCACACGGAACTTATACACTTTTGATGTAACCGCTTCCCCTGCCTTCACAGAATAAAACGCCGTCGGATCTAAAGGTAATTCAACACCTGCTTTACTTGTACTATACGTACTGGTTGTCTTATACGGTGCTTTTGGAAATACTTTTTGTCCTTTAGAATTCCAACTAGTTGCTGTTCCTTGATAAATACTTTGATACCCCTTGCCGTCAAACATCTGTAAATCATAGCCTGTCGCACCGTAAACCGATTTCCATTTGACATTCACCGAACCTGTCTTAGAAGCCAAATCATCCGCTGTAGCGGTCATAGTCGGTGTTTGCATTTTCTCATAATGATACGCAATAACTATTTTAGCTTTTTTAGCACTTTCTGCAGCCGTAATTTTTTTCCAATAGGTTTGACCATTTCCGTTAGTATGGAATTTAAATCCATAGTTAGAACGCTCTCCTGATACCCAGGCTTGAATAGTATCCGTGACATTAAAATGTGCCCATTCATCACGTCCGACAGAGGTAGAAGTTATTTTTGTCGAAGAAGGCTTATTGTTCCAAGTTAATTCATTAGCTCCCCAAGAACCCTTAACCTCATCTACCCATAAGCCGTTTTTTTGATTAGCATAGTAAGCATGTGTCACATAAGCTTGTAAATCTGCACTATCAATTGTGGCTCCTTTCAAATCGCCTACAATACTAAATTTAATAAATGGATAGTTAGTACCTGATGTACTATCGTAATACCCTGTTTGCAGTACATATTCACCTTGTGAAGGGTCCCACTGCTTATTAAAATTAGCTGTTGGATATTTACTAGAGACATATGTATCACCTAATGCATTGATAGACACTGATGGATCAATATAAATTGGAAAAACTCGTTCTGATGATTCTAACCATTTTTTATCTGCAGTTAATTTAAGTTCATAAAGCCCTTTTTCAGTAGACGTTAATTCATAATATAATTTGGTAGAACGAGCACCATCTCCTAATGTATCATTATAATTTGAATCAACCATTACCGGTTTTGGTAAAGAAAAAACTAATGACGACTTAGCTTCATCTTCATAAAATCCGACTGAACCATCTTTTTTTACTTCCCCATATAAATCCGTTTTAATTGAATAGTTAAATTCATTAATACCTGTAAATTCACGTACAATCCAATCTTCTTTTACCTCATTATTTAAAGCGATATGACGTAAATCAATATTCGGATAAACTTCTTTGTAATTTAAAGTATTGTTTTCTTTTTCCAAACTTGGAGACTTTGATGGTTCGATTATACTTTCTCCATCAGAAGCATTTGTTATGTTAATTGATAGTTCGTGATTCCCAAAACGATAGATTAATGGTTCATTATCAGAGATTTTTTCGGGAAACATTGATTCCAAATTGGTTTCTTCTGTAGTCACATAACCAGTTTGGCCATCTACTAAATCTTCCGAAATTTCTTGGTATACTCCATCTACTTTATTATATTTCGGATCACATAAATGGAAGTGGTTTTTTGGCTATAAAATATGCCCATTCAAAAGGTATTGTATTAGTGGCGGCTGCAGGGAATGAGGGTGAAGGAAAAACTGATACAATAGAAATTTCATATCCAGGATTTAGTAAAGAAGTTATACAAATTAAATCCATCTCAGAAAACAAGCTCCTTCAGTTTTTTCTAATACAAATGTAAATCTAGATTTTGTAGGACCATGAGAAAATATTTTATATACTCACTTAAATAGTGATTTTGTTGAACTAACAGGTACATCAATGGCAGCCCCTTTTGTTACTGGATTAGTGGCGCTAATTTTAAAAATTATAGATCTCACTAATCAAAATCTAATTCCTTTATTTGTATATAATACACGCAATGCCGTTAGAAAATTTTTCAATAAACCAAGTAGGTAATGGTTTTATTCAATTAATATAATAATTGAAGTTGAGTTACTTATACCGGATTTGGAATAACTGTTTGATATACATGTAGGCTACCTTTACAGATGGACAATATTAATACGATGAGGTAAGCATACCTGCATCCAAGAAAAAGTAGAATTAAATTCACTAATATAAAGCCACTTTAGAGATTCAATTTTCACTTTCATAAATGATAGACGCTACAAACAATACTCGATGGACAACTTTTCGTGCGGTAAACGATGATGCACTATATAATAATAAGAAACTTAAACTAAATTGGATGTGATGACATGGAAACAATTCATATTCCTATCGACGCTGAACGTATTATTAGTACTTCTAGTAAAGGCGATCAATCGAAATGGCGTATCGGCAACAAGTGGGTCAAACAAAATGCGCGAGGTTATGAGGGCCAAGCAGAAGTATTGGCTTCACTCGTACTTGAATGTTCAAGTCTTGACCACTCAAAATATGTCGTCTATCAGCCATGTATCATTCAATTATCTGACGGTGAACAATTTGACGGCTGCTGTTCACTCGATTTTCGTGGTACAAAACAGGAAGTGACACTTGAGCGCTTATTTGAAGCAAATTTCAGCTCCACTGATACTATTACAAGTAACAAAACACTTTCTACTATAGAAAAATTCGAGCAATTGATGAAGCAGGTGGAGCAGTATACAGGACTCGTTGTAAATCAACAGATCGCACAGTTATTCGCTTTCGATGCGCTTATTCTAAATGAAGATCGGCATACGAATAACATTCTATTTTTATATGACCCAAAAGAAAAAACATGGGAGCTGGCTCCGATTTTCGATAACGGACTTAGCCTATTATCTGATGAAAAAGACTATGCACCTGGTAAACCATTAACGATTTTAAAGCGAAGAGTGAAGGCAAAACCACTAAATTCATCTTTCACAAAACAACTTAGCCTTTACGAAGGACCAGCATTCATTGATAAAGAGAAATTAGTAACTGCAATCGAACAATCTCAGTACGATTTTGGACGTGCTAAGGACGTATTACTTTCACAATTGCGTGATCCAGCATTGAAACACTTATTCATTGAAGGAAGTGAATCCATTGATTGACTACATGACTTTGGACGTGATGTGGATGGATGACATTATTGCTCATGTTGATTTAAACCCAGCTAATGGTGGCACCCCATATGTAATTAACTATATTGATGATTTTAACAAACAATTTTCACCGAATATGGAGGGGCATATTAGCTTAGATGAAATAGAACGTTGGCTAAAATGGCGTACCTTCCCTCCTACTCGGGTCAACGCAAAAGAATTACTAGCATCACTAGATATGCAAACTTATAATCGCTGGGGCATTGTGCGCAAAACACATGGAGTCATGGCAGATGATGAGATTTGGATTCGGTTTAAAGGCGAAACGCTCACACATCGGGATGTCTGCTTACGTAAAGATCTATACTATCCTGAGGAACCTATTCGTTTTGAACTTCAATAAGTATAAACAGAGGTTCAATGCTCTGAACCAAGCACTCTCATACTTCCTTATTTCATTAGAAACAAGATGAAAAACTCAAAGGTCTTCAATTAAAGAAGTAGTTAGTTAGTAAAACAAAAAGGAGAGGGATATATTTATCCCTCTCCTTTTGTTTAATTATTAGGATTATAATGAGCGTTTAATATTGCTTGCTGCTTCTTTGTATCATAAGCGGTAATTGCCAGCAACTATGTAAGGTTCAGTACCTTCCCCGTTCAACTTACTAATGTTATTCCATGGCCTACCCTAACCAGCTTACGGGCAATCGCACATCACTATATAAATCAGCTTCATAATTCAAAGGAATTTTAACCGCTTCTAATAAATCATTAGTAGGAATCCCGCTTTTTCTAGACGAACATTCTAAATATATGTAAAGCGGCAATAATTATTTCCCCCTTTTAATTCGTTATTTCTTTATAGCTTTTGATTTTTTCTTATTCCCTGGTAGTCCATATTTTTCCCCTTGATCTTTGCAACCTTGCATAATTTTTTTTGACTCTTCTGATGTCATTTTCACTTTATATCCCATCGACTGTACCTCCGTTTTTAATCTAGTATGCCCAATTCAGAAAGTTTTAAATCGCTTTCGGCATACTCCCCTAACGGTTTTCATACACTTTTATATCCAGAACAAAATGAATGTGTCCCAGACTAAAGTTCGGAAGAGAGGTTAGGAAAAGTGGAGAGAGAAGCCGAGCGAGTGATAAAAGAGCCAGAAAAAAAGACAGGAAAAAGAGTGAGGTCAGATCGTAAGATTGATATAAAACCTTCTGTAGAACACGAACTATACGAATGTATTTCAAGGCTATCACATATCACAGGTAGTCCGATTAAGACTGTTGGTGAAACAATTTGTAAGAAAGGATTGTATACGAAAATAGTAATCGATAACTTGGCCATTCATTTCCGAAGAGATTACCGATTTAGAAATACAGTATACATCGGCAACAAAGATTTACTATCAGAGAGAAGAAAAAAGACAGCTGGGATAAAGCCAAGGGTATCTATGCGATTCGATCAAAGACTGTACAATGACTTAGCTGAACTTGCTTACTCACTAGACACTACAATTTCAAATGCTGCAGCGCTGCTTCTGAAAAGTTCCATACAGAACACAAACATCGTCAACGATTACATTAGTAAATATGTACAAACCATCTTAGACCCAGAAAGAAAGAAGCAACTTGAATTGGTATTGGCTTATATACAGAAAGATAATCCATATGAAGCTGATGAAGCTTCACTTTCTAGGTTAATCGGCTATATTATGGATGAATTTATGGAGAAATCAAGAAATGTGAAAAAAGCAGTAGAGACTTGGCTTGATCAATTTATTGAGAAGGATTAAGACGTCTCCGACACGAGCACAACCTATATAAGAAACCCCTTAGAAATAAAAGAGCATGTTGTGAACGTAATGTTCACAACATGCTCTTACAACTATTCTTGTCTCATTTTACTGGCATCATTTTATTAGGAAATCTGTTGAGTTAATGATCAGCCATTGTTTCTTACCGAATTAAAGCGGTTGATACTGTATAAGCTTCTATATCAGAAGCGGATAAGGAACTAACAGTAATCTGAGATTTGTAGAGGATTTATCTTTTAACCACCTAAGATAACCATCACTTTCCAATTCCTTATTCTTAACAGGAATTACCTTCTTCTAGAGATTAGGTTTAATATTGCATCCGAAACAAAAATTAGTGCTGCCCACATCAATCTCAGACGAAGAATATTGTTATCACGTACTGAAATAGCATAACCTACTAATATAGCAGCTGAAATAATTTCAATTAAAGGACCAGGAAATGCAAGCATTGCTAGCTTTAATAGAAAAGCACCAGGAACCAATTCTAGATTATGTAAAAGAATATAACTTATCAAAAAAACGCGCTGGTCTATCCCCTAACACACTTCTACAGTATCTATATAAGATATAATCATTTCTTTAATTGGTGTTGGTTTAAAATAAAGTTTGATTAAAAGAATGCTGCAAACATTGATTTTATAATAGAAGAAACCCATACATTTTGAAAAATGTGTTTGTAATAAAGCATTGAGACGATCTACTGCTAATTTGCAGACATTATAAATAAACGTCACCAGGTTGAAATGAAATTTATCTTTTCTTCCTGTTCTTTGACGGATATTGTTTAACTGAAGGTGCGTTCCTTATAAAGCTGTTTCCAAAGTTCAGAGCCACGTGCTGGATACGTAAATTTCCGTAAATCATTGTTACACTTGATTTTGAAAACCTTCTGACAGAGGGAATCATCACGTAACGGACAGGTTGCACATTCCTTTGGCCTTGTGAATTTTAAGTGTTCGGTACTTTTCATCGAAGCTATCGTAACAGTTGCTGTGTTCATGTACACATGTCGGTCTAAAATGATCATCAAATCCAAGATATTCGCCTTCATTGCGGATATTATAGGGAATAACCGTACGCATTTGATACTCGTGTAATTGACGGTAAATGGGCTCAAAATTATACCCTGCATCCAATATAGCGGTCGTGAAATACCCTGGAATTTGGTCTTCTACTTTCTTTAAAAGAGGAATCGCTGCTTTACTATCCGACAAATTGGCAGATGTCATTAGGCAACCAACGATATATTGACTCTCGGTTGTCACTACGAGATGCCCTTAAAGCCAAACCAAAACGTATTTTTACCGTCACTGTTCTTTTTGATGCCCCAAATTCGGTTAGATGGGTGCATCTTGCCACAGTGTCTCTAGTGGTGTATTGAGTTGGTCCTTGATTTCTTTTTCATAAGTTGACTGATTGGCTTTGATTTCTGCTTGTTTCGTAAGTCAAGCGTCTCGTTCTTCTTTTGATTTCCGTGGTGTAGGCTCTTTACAAACTTTGCAACAGAACCGTACTTCCTATTTAATCGAGAGACATCGCGCCTTCTCATCATGCACCAACATAACTGCATGAATCATCCCAGGAATATAAAAAAAGAGTGTTAGAAAAAAGTTTATTATCGCTTGAAATGGTTTCCCACAAAACAATACGGCAAGTGGTGGGCATATGACTGCCAATAAATACATTATGTAAATCACCTAATTTCAAAATATTTTACTATAAATACATGTAGTATACAAAAAAATAATATTTATTATGTTCATTAGATTCCATAGATTTTTTAGGTTCTGCTGCAAAGTTTTTTAAATCGTAAGAGCATAGTTGAAAAACCTTGCAACAGCCCCCCAGATTAGCTTTGAATTTTTCGTTAGAAACCTTTCATGCTCTATGACAGCAACCCTGGCACTACCCAGATTAAGTGACAATATAGGTTATTGCCGTTTCTGTTCTGTTACTACACAAACCCCGTCTACAGCAAGAACCTTGTGACTAAGGTTTATTAGGGAATTTGTCTATTATGGGTTAAACCCTAATCATACAATTAAAACGAATCTGTTCAAGGAAAGTTGCGGGATACTTGGTCGCCTGAACAAATTGTCGGTCGCTTGTATCAAGGACAGCGCCGTTTTATATTCTTCTTGCAATTCTAAACTATCTAAATATTACATATGGTAATTATAAATACCTATATTTTATGAAAATTAAAGTTTTTCGGGGGGGATGAAAGATGTGGAAAAATGAATAAGGGTATTCTAGTGGTTATCTTTATTATCAACGTAATTGTTCTAATCCAGCTTGTTTAAATCCCTATTGTCAGTGTGGAGAAAATTGTAGATGTGAACATAACAATCAATGTCATGGGGGAGGCAATCTTGTTTACACCCAACAGAAAGTTAATTTAAGTAATTTTATGCGTTCAGTTTGGGAACAACATGTATATTGGACTAGGATGACAATTATTAGCATAGCTTTTGGTTTACCAGATATAGATGTTGTTACCGCTCGTCTACTTCGCAATGCTGTAGATATGGGGGATTTACTAAGACCTTATTATGGAAATGAAATAGCAACAATGTACAGCAACTTAATAAGGGAGCACCTGGTAATTGCTGCGGAACTTGTCAAAGCTGCAAAAGCTGGCGATCAAGAGACTGCAACGGCTGTCGAGAGAAAATGGTATGCAAATGGAGCAGAAATTTCCCAATTTCTAAATAGAATAAATCCTTTTATTTCAAGGGAAGGATTCCAAAAAATGTTTTTTGAACATCTGGATCTTACTAAAACGGAGGCAGTACTTATGCTCCAAGGTGATTTCAAATCCAGTATTACTGTATTTGACAAAATTGAAGCAGAAGCCTTACAAATGGCAGACACAATAACGATTGCAATTGTAAAACAGTTCCCGAAAATGTTTTACATATATATTTAATAGGGCAGAAAGTACCCAAAAAACCCCGAATATCGCCTGAAATACTAAGTGGGAGGGAAATATAATTGGGACATGAAATGAACCATATGAACACTATGGGTATATCGTGGCTCTTTGCCATTGTTATCTTATTTATTTGTGCACTGCTCATTTGTCATATTATTTTTACACTCTGGAAGCAACGAAATCGTTTATACAAATTCAATGAACAATCTAATATAATCGTCCATTCACTTCCGATGTCCTTAGGAATGGTTTCTACAATGACAGTTTGTGTAGTTATTGGCGCCATAATGAGTCACCATCTAAGTACGGCCTATGTTCTAGGACTTCTGATTGGTGTTTTTGTTAGTGGTATTATCAGTTTTCCATTTCAAGATAGGATCCCCATATTAAACGGGATTGTAGCAGGAGCAATGGGAGGATTAATGGGCGTAATGATTGGTATCATGATACCCCAAACCGGATTGTATACCATTGTAATACTATTAATGATATTGTTTACAGCCACTTGGGTTACCATGAATCGAAAAATTCGTAGTCAACCTGTAGATTAGGATCTGCACCCTTATTTTTGGGTATGAGGCAAAGATTGGGGAAAGCGAAGCAAGGGGCTACCCCCTAAATATGCGTACACACGAGTTTGAGCTAAAAATTGATCTATATGATTATTTATTTTAAAAAGAAAATATTTATTAGATTAATGTCACATCTCATTTTTACTACTATACATATTATAGAGTATAGAAAGGAGGGGTTTTTATGGAATACGGCGGAGAATTTCGCGAAGAACGTCGCGAACGGAACCCTTTCGCTTTAATCGTTGTACTGTTCATTCTTCTAATTATTGTCGGTGCTAGTTTCATGCATGGATCGTATTAACAATAACATCTGTTGCTCGCTATGATTGTCAATGAATAATAATAGCTAGACACCTCCATTCTTATTTCTTGGTTTAGGGTCACTTTTCGCCGAGTGATCCTATTTTTATTTCTATCCTCATACACATATTTAGTTCACACCTCACTTACTGCACTTTTTTCAGATATTCATTCAATATAGTGATAAAATTTAATTTAAAATTCCGCTTTGGTATATCTGTTTAAAATCATCTTCTATTCCTACTTATTCAACTAAACTACTCTGTTAGTTCAGGTGAAGAATATTTCTCCAAAATAAAGCTAATCATTTTAATCCCAATACCTACTACTCTATGATTTAGAGATACAACGATATGTTTAATTCAATTTTACACACCACTTTTTTCAGCTATATTATATTCAAAATATCTTTAGGCGCATTTAACATATAATCTGCCGATTCAAAACCTTTGGTTGTTTTAGAACCCCATAAAGCAAGGGCAAACTTCACCCCAGCACTATTCGCACATTGCATATCATATATTGAATCTCCAATGTATATTGCTTCATTTTTAGTAGCATTCAACCCCTCTAAACAAACTAATAGAGGTTCAGGATGTGGTTTGTGATTTTCTGTATCATCTACACAAATAGTGTGTTCAAAAAAGGAACTCAATCCAAATGGTTCAAATTCATCAATTAATTCTTGCTTTGTTTTAGATGTTACAATACCAGTTCTGATGGGACTTTCTGATAATACTTTAATAATTTCTTTTATATCCTTAAACATTTGTACTTCTTGGGAAAATTCTAATACAATCTGTGCCCACTTTGGATGTACACGTTCCACGTCAATCACATTCAGTCTTCGTAGTGTTTCTTTTCCCGGTATTCCCAAAGCGAATCTTAAATCCTCTAATTGATAATCTTTGCCCTCTTCCCTCAGGACTTTTTGTAGAGATTTTAATATAGCTTTTTCTGTATCTAAAATGGTTCCATCCACATCAAAAATCACACATTTAAACAATTTTATTCCTCCTTAAAATGGCCTGATAAATTTCTCTATTGCCCTTTTAACAACTTTTGTTATGGCTTTGATACTGCTCTCTTTTAAAGTCTATTTTAAATAATACATAAACACATGTATTATGGTGTTGGAATTTCTCTCTACTGTGTGCCATTGCGCTTTGAGTTCTTCATAAACGGTATTGTAGTGAATCTGTCGATTCCCTTTAGCTTTTGAACATTGTGCTTTCAATGGGCAATCTGTACAACCTTCACATTCATATATTTTGAAGTCTCACCCTCCTAACCAGAGGAAAAAGGTACAGAAACATTTATCTGTTTGAATCAATTTCATAAATCGTATTTTTTTAGAGCACAGACTACTCCCATAGTGCAAAATCTATTTTTAAAAATTAAGCTACGTTTGGTTGTTCAC
>NZ_JBNNTI010000063.1:0-14319 GCF_050278625.1 Viridibacillus sp. NPDC096237
GATTTAGGTGGTAGGGGTACCCCTACCACCTAAATCAAAATCATATATTCCAATAAAATTCTTTCAAAATTACTTGACTGGAGGTAAGAAAAGAGATGCAAGAAGCTTTTACAAATAATATTCGAAGAGCTTCTGCATTGAAAATGCTACCGCGTCCAGTAGATCCAGTATTACATTCAGTTTTTGTTATGAGTTTATTGGAAGGCGTATTGTCAAGATGGTTGTTTCAATCTAATGATGAAGTATGGCAACAATTGGAGTTGGAACAACTTGTTGAGAAAACTGTTCAATTTGAATTTTTTGGCCTGTTTGGTATGTAATTAAAGGAGGAAAATAAAATGAAAAAAGGTAAAATTTTATTCGCTTTAGCTGCAACAGCTACATTAATGTTAGGAGCTTGTGGTAATAGTGCTACAAAAGAAAGTAATAAAAATACTTTAAGCGCAATTCAAGAAAAAGGTGAAATGACGGTAGGGATTATGGGAACGTATGCACCTTATAATTTCATGAATTCAGATAAAGAATATGATGGTTTTGATGTCGATATTGCGAAAGAATTAGCAAAACGTTTAGATGTAAAAGCAAAATTTGTAGCACAAGATTTTTCGGGATTAATACCGGGATTACAAAAGGGTAAATTCGATGCTTTACTAAGCCAAGTAACGATTACACCAGATCGTGAAAAACAAGTTGATTTTACTGCACCATATATTACAAATGATGTGAAAGTTATTGTAAAAGAGGATAATACTTCTATTAAGGCAGTAGAAGATTTCAAAGGTAAAAAAATCGGTGTTGGTCTCGGTACAAATGACGAAGCATTCTTACGAAATGAATTAATGCCAAAAGTCGGGGACTTCAAAATCAACACATATGATGATGTCATCACAACGATAAAAGATTTAGCAGCAGGTCGTGTAGATGCAACAATTAATAATGTATATGCTTTAAAACCAATCATTCAAAAAAATGGTTTTAAAGTGAAAGCTGTCGGCGAACCGATTAAATCTGACCAAGCAGCAGTTGCAGTGAAAAAAGGCAATAAAGAATTAGTTGAAGCGATGAACAAAGCATTAACTGACATGAAAAAAGATGGAACATATAAAGAAATCTTCGTAAAATGGTTTGATGAAGAACCAAAAGCTGATTTAGGAAAGTAGGAAGATTAGATGGATATAGTTATTGATAATCTTCCTTTTTTACTAAAAGGTGCTTATTATACACTATTAATTACAGTGGTATCAATGTTCTTTGGCTTAATAATCGGTTTAATAACGGCGATTGCTCGCATTAAGGGCAATCGTTTCTTCTACGGAATTGCGAGAGTTTACGTATCGATTATTCGTGGTACACCACCACTTGTTCAAATAGTTATTGTCTATTATGGGCTTGTAGATTATGGGGTCGAGTTAGATGCTTTAACAGCTGCTTATATTGCGTTAAGTATTAATATTGGTGCCTATGTTTCTGAGGCATTCCGTGGTGCAATTCAATCTGTACCATCAGGTCAAACAGAAGCGGCACTTGCAACAGGGATGACTGAAGCACAGGCGATGCGTCGTGTAGTTATTCCACAAGCGATTCGCTATGCCATTCCACCACTTGGTAACACATTTGTCGGTATGTTAAAAGAAACATCATTAGTATCAGTCATTGCGGTAACGGAGCTTATGCGTTCTGCTCAGCTACTTGTAGCACAGTATTATGTATATATGCCGTTCTATTTAGCAATTGGATTGATGTACTGGATTATGAGTACAGTCTTTACATTTATATTAAATAAAGTCGAAAAAAGATTATCGGTTTACTAAGGGGGGAACGTGATGTTACAAATACAAGACTTGTCAAAAAGCTTCGATCAAAATGAAGTTTTAAAACATATTTCATTGACGATTCCTGCCCATCAAGTTGTTGCTGTCATTGGACCAAGTGGCTCAGGGAAAAGTACTTTTTTGCGCTGTTTAAACGGTCTTGAAACAATTACAGGTGGTAGTGTTACGGTTAATAATCATCTATTACAAGCAACAGATTCGAAAAAGATACGCCAAAGAACTATTCATGCCATACGACAAGATACAGGAATGGTGTTCCAACAGTTCAATTTGTATCCACATAAAACGGTTATCGAAAATGTTATGGAAGCCTTGATTATTGTGAAGAAACAATCTAAAGAAAGTGCAAAAGTATTGGCCTCTCGTTTATTAAAGCGTGTCGGATTACAAGACAAGGAAGATGCTTATCCTTCAAAATTATCAGGTGGTCAGCAACAACGTGTCGCCATTGCAAGAGCTCTTGCAATGGAACCTAAAATCATGTTATTTGATGAACCCACATCTGCATTAGACCCCGAACTAGTCGGAGAAGTTTTAAAGGTAATGAAAGAACTTGCTGAAGAGGGTATGACGATGGTCATTGTCACACATGAAATGAAATTCGCAAGAGATGTAGCGGATCGTATATTATTTATGGCAGATGGACAGATTGTCGAAGATGCAGAACCAAAAGTATTCTTTACACAACCTTCTACAGAACGTGCTCAGAAATTTTTAGCAAAAGTAAACGAATTTTAAAAGAAGAAAGGTTGATCATAATGCAAGTAAAAGCAAAATGGCAAGGTGGACGTGCCTTTGAAGCAGTAGGTGCAACAGGATACCCTATGAAAATGGATGCTACTGCTAACTACGGAGGAGAAGGCCAGGCTCCAACACCAACAGAAATGCTACTCAGTGCTTTAGCAGGGTGTATCGGAATTGATGTCACTATGATCTTAAAACCACATCTAGATAAAATAGATTCTATCGAAATTACAGTAGACGGTGAACGACGTGAAGAACTCCCAACAGCCTTCACAGCAGCAACTTTATTGTTTGATGTAAAAGGTGACATAGATGCAAAAAAAGTTTTGCGTGCAATTAAGCTTGGAGAAGAGAAGTATTGTGCAGTTTCTGCTTCTTTGAAAGCAGATGTTACTTATCGTTTAATGTTGAATGGTGAGGAAGTTGAGATAACTGAATAAGAATACGGTGGCCGCCAAGTCGATTCATCGCTATGCTCGTGCAGGGTCTTGGAATGTCCCGCTTTTCCCGCAGTAGTCGCCATCTTCGGTTCAATCAGCTACACATGTAATATAAACAAATCTTTTGAGATAATAGAAAATAATAATGATAAAAAATCTAAAAAGTTCAAAAACGGAATATAAGTTAACACCAAAGAGTATTTCATCTATAATAGAAAATCTTAAATAACCAAAATATATAAAATAACAAAGACATTCAGGATGTGAGCATTCTGAGTGCCTTTTTTCGTATATGGAAGTTTTTTCTGTATATCAGAAAGAAGTATATAGAATTGAGATAATAAATTCATTTAACTTTAATATGAAAACTAAGAGCCGTTCTACGGATGAAATATAGTACGGCTCTTAGAGTTATTTAAATTGTAGTTGTTTAATTCAGTAGAAAAAACTTTCAATTAAGCCCCTGTATTTGAATGTATTTTTACAAATTAAACAGCTTTTTCACGGTTGTATGTTCGTAACTAAAATTATTTATTATTCTTTACGACGATACAAAATCGGTGTTCAAAACTTTCAAGATAGCCTTTTATTAATAAATTCTTTTGCAACAAGCATAATTTATCATAATATTTTTCTACCGTAAATCCAGGGAATTCCCATTCGATAATTTTAGCATAATAGACAATTGCAGCAACATCAAAAAAACGTAGATAAGGAAAATATTCATGCTTAAACAGCGGTATAAAATTATGTGAAGCAAACTTATTCATTTCGTTTCGAAGACACAAATCTGAATAATCGGTTTGAAAGTTCCCGAAAATAAATTTTGATAAAAGCTCATTATTTTTCCCACCTACTTGCTGCGTAATGAAAATGCCATCGGGCTTTAATAGGCGTTTAATCTCCTGTACATCATAAGCTTCATGACGATTAATGATAAGATCAAATGAATTTTCATCAAACGGTAATTGTGTATCTTCAAAAACTTGTTGTACACAAATGCCAAGTGGTTCAAGTGTATTTTTACATAGGTTTACATTTGCTTCCCAAGCTTCTGTGACTGATGTATTTTCAAAAGGATGACCTAAAGTAAGCAAGAATTCTCCTCCACCTGTCCCCATGTCTAATAATTGATGTTCAGGTTTTAAATAATCTAAAACTACCCGTTTATAATCCCATGGAAGTTCTTCCTCTTCCCAACGACCTGCTAAGTGAGAAAAATCCCAACCTTTGAAGTTGTATTGTTCTTCTAATAACCATTCTTTCTTCAAATCGACCCAATTCATAATTACCACTCCAATTCATTATTTTCATAACATGCGAAATGGTGCAGTGTTTGATAGCATTTTTCTAATGCTTGGAACAATCTGCTATCAGATTAAACTGCACCAAGCATTTTTCTCGAATAATTCTCATTTATATGAGTTCACTTCCTCTCAATTTATTAAAATTCCTTTCCATTTAGTTGAAGGAAAACTCTTGCAATTATTGTAGTACTTGAATTAGTAAAATAATAAACCTAAAATTTTCTTGTGAATACTCCAGGATAAGTTATAACTAGTCCATTAATATCAACTTCAATTTTGGTTTCATATGTACCACTTTTGTATTGAAACTCTCTACTATCAACTGTGTCTTTTATTAAGGTATAGCTTTGTTTCACTTTTTTATAGGTCATATCCGGAATGGAAATAAAGACCATTTCAAAATTCTTAGATGTATTATGATCCCATTCGAATCGGTTAATTGGCAGGGAATTGGTGAAAGGAGTACATGATATATCGATATCAATAGCGCCATCTAATTCGTGTATTTCATTCCCTTTTATATCGAACCATTGTCCTTTACCGTTAGATGAAATCTTAAGAGATTTGTTGGAATCCCCAATATCTATATGTAATTTTTTGACTACCCAGTCAGTATCTAATGAAATATTGTAATTAATTTTGTAAGGTATATTGTTTTCTATACTAATAACTGTACTATCAACATCTATCTTATTATCTAGAAAAGATAGTTCCATATATTCAATTCCAAAGAATTCATTATTTTCCCAAACCATTGATTTTTTCATTATTTATCAGCTCCAAAATATTTAACTCTTAATTTGCAGTTCAACACTAAAAAATGTGCTTGATAAAATTACAGTCATCTCAAGATGCTATGGATTCTAAGCAACTTATTAAATAAAAGAATATTTAAGATTTCTATCCTTTAATTTCATTTTTCTTTAATAATAATTTTGCTACTTTAAAGAGAAAAAGGAGACAATATACTCACAAATTGATGTTCCAAAAAAACATTATATTAACGCTGCTACTATAGGAAATAGTGAGTGGCAATTGCAAAGATAAAATTTTTATACGAATTATTGAACTCTTTATTTTAAAGGGGGTGAAATACAAAGAAAGTCCACAGCAATAATGTTGTGTGGACCAATGAATTTTGCTATTTTAATAGGTACCTATATTCGTGTGAAAGGTATGATTGCCCAAACTCTTTCTGTCTACATGCTCACCTGATATTTCTATACATATGCTTGTTAATCAACCGTAACTGAAAGTTCTTTAACTAGTAGGGAAGGGGACCCGTAGCTTTCTGGCAGGAAGTAAAGGTCTGAACACGTTTCCTTAATATCCTTCATCAAGTCATAGAAGTTCCCGGCGATTGTCATTTGTTTAACTGGAGAAGCAATCTTACCGTCTTTAATATGGAAACCCGTAGCCTCAACGGAGAAATCCCCAGAAATTGTATTCGTTCCAGAATGTAGGCCAGACAATGCTGTTATAAGGATACCTTCTGATACTGATGTGATTAAGTCTTCCAAAGTCCTTTCTCCGGTTGCAATATACATATTTTGCGGTGCGATAGTGAGAGTGCTTTTGTAAGATGCTTTTTGTGCATTACCTGTTGTTTCGCAGCCTTCTAATTTTGCCGTTTTCCGGTTATGGAGCAATGTTTCAAGAGTTCCATTTGAAATAATAGCTTGTTTTCTTGTAGCAACACCTTCTCCGTCAAAATTTGATCCAGACATTGCCTCTGGGTGGAATGGGTCATTGAGTATTGTCACTAAATTTGATGCCACTTGTGACCCAACTTTTCCTTTTAAAAGTGACTGGTCCTTTTGCACGTTATCTGCGGAGAAGATAGGTGCGAATATTGAGAGTAATGAAGCAGCTGCGTCATGTCGCATTATTATAGGATATTTTCCAGAAGGAATGGACTTCTCACCGAGATTGGATAATGCTTCTTCTGCAGCTTCTTTGGCAATTTCATCGGCATCAAGCGAATGGAAATCACGAGTCATTTTCATGAAGCCACCTGTTTTCATTTCTTCGCCATCTTTAACAACAGTTGAAACGAATATGATAAGACCATTCTTTTTATCTGTTAATGAAAGCCCTTTATTGTTCGCTAATGATTGCTCTCCCGAGAAATCTTGTAGTAGACAATAGTCGAGTGTTACAATACGCGGATCGTAAGCACGTATTTTTTCTTCGATAGACTTAATTAACGCAATCTTTTCAGAGATTTGTATATTAGCCAGCTCTTCACTATAACGTTGATAGTTAGTATATTCATTACTTCCTTCAAAAATATCAGTTCCATCATCCTCATCAAGCACGTCTGCATTTGCTTTTGCATTGTCTATTAAAAATGATATCGAATCCTCATCGATTCTTTCTGTATAGGCATAACCCATTTTATCGTTATAAAGCCCCCTTAAACTAAGTCCACCATCCACAGATGTTTCGTAGCTATCAATTTCTCCTTCAAAAATCATACATTGAAATGATTCAGCATTTTCATAGAATACTTCAGCTTCTTTGAAGCCGGCATCCATAGCTTTTTGAAGCACTTTTTCTTGGAATTCAGTGATTTTCATTACTTATTCCCCCTTTGTCCCACCGACCGTAATTTCACTGACACGAATCATCGGCTGGCCGACATTAACTGGAAGGCTGCCACTCATCGCTCCACACATACCTGCGCCGTGTGCAAGGTTATTACCAACACGATCAACTAATTGCAATGTTTTTGCTCCGTTTCCTATAAGTGTTGCTCCCCGTACTGGATGTGTAATCTTTCCATCTTTTACGATGTATGCTTCTGCAACTGCGAAGTTATAGTCACCAGTAGCTGGGTTAACTTGACCTCCACCCATATATTTTGCGTAAATACCAAATTCTGTTGAAGCGATAATATCTTCTGGAGTTGATGTACCTGGAGCGATATACGTATTTGTCATACGTGATGTTGGACTGAAGCGATAAGACTGGCGGCGTGAAGAGCCAGTTGATTCAGTTTTCATGCGACGTGCATTAAATTTATCAATCAAATAACCTTTTAAAATACCATTTTCGATTAAGATATTTTTTCTTGTTTTCTCACCCTCATCATCAACATTAAGAGAACCCCATTCGTTTGGTAGGGTGCCATCATCAATGTAAGTGACGATTTCCGGTGCAACTCTTTCACCAACTCGGTTTGCGAAAACTGAATTGTTTTTTGCAACAGCTGTGGCTTCAAGTCCGTGTCCACAAGCTTCATGGAAAATAACACCACCAAACTCATTGTCAATGATTACTGGGAATTTCCCACTAGGGCATTCTTCCGAATTTAGCATAGTTACCGCAATACGTGAGGCTTCTCCTGCGTAGTGAGTCAAATCTAGGTTTTCCATAAATTCAAATCCGGCATGAGCACCAGGTCCGTAGAAACCAGTTTGCAGTTCATTACCTTCTGAAGCAGTTGCTCTAATGGCTAGTCTACTGTGGACACGAGTGTCTTCAATAAATTTTCCTTCCGAGTTGGCAATGAGAATATTTTGTTCTTCGTCCATGTAGCGTACAGTAACTTGACGAATGCGTGCATCATAATTTCTAGCAATTTCATTTGCCTGTTTCATAATAAAAGCTTTCCTTGCATGTTCTACAGTTTGAGGCATCTGCGCGATTTGGTGAATTGGGTTAAATATCTCTTTTTGGAGCGGGTGAATCGTACCTGTTCCGCCGCCTTTTATAGCAAGTGCAGCCCGCTTAGCTGCGAGTAACAAGCCTTCTTCAGATATATCATTCGTATATGTGTAAATACTTTGAAGATCCGAGAAAATACGTATACCTATTCCAAAATCACGGCCAGATATACTTTTTTCTATTTTGTTACTTTGTAATTCAATGTTATTCACATACTTATCTTCAATGAATATTTCAGAGAAGTCACCCCCCGTTGAAAGAGCCGCATTAAGTACGTTTTCAATGATAGATTGTTTGATCATTTACCTTGCCCCCTTTATTAAATTATATCGTAAAGAGGATGTTCGTGGTTGGTATTTATTCAAATTTATGTATTTTCTAAATTGAACTTTTATGATTATTAATGATAATGCTAATTTAGTGCAAATTTGAAATTATGTAGCTATAAACAAGGAAAATACTAACAGATGTAGAATTTGATATCTAGTTGAATTTTTGGAGGTTATTAGACAATGGATATTTTGTTAAGAAGTCTTCCTGATTTTGAGGTTGCGTATATTAGGCATGTTGGAAGTTATTTTGAACCCAGTGATCATTGGGAGAAACTAGGGGAGTGGGCAGCAAAAAACAGTTTGTTTCCACCTACTCAAAATTATATAGGATTGTCTCTCGATAATCCAGAATTTGTAGCACCAGAATTATGCCGACACGACGCTTGTATTACATTACCTGAGAATTTTACAAAAGAAGAAGATTCGGAAATACAGTATAAAACAATAACCGGGGGACTGTATGCTCTATATCAGTTTTATGATATACCTGATAAATTAGTCAATGCCTATCAAGCAGTTTTTTGGGACTGGATACCTCAAAGTGACTACGTTGCAGACGATAAGATTAGTCTTGAATTTAGCATGAATAATCCAATAGATGATCCAGAGGGTAAGTGCAAAGTTGATTTGTATGTACCTATTAAGAAAAAGCTAACTAATGATGAGTTAATCATTGAGTTTGAACTAGCTAAAGAGTGGGTTAATAGCTTAAAAGATTATCCTGAGCAGGATTTTTTCAAACCCATTGCGAAAGATAAATGGTCCGTAGCTGAAATTATTGCGCATTTAGCATATTGGGATAAATATGTACTAGAAGAAATACTGCCAAAGATGAAACAGAATGCTGATATTAAGAGTATAGATTTTCAAGAATTAAATGATCAGGCATCTAGCTATGCTTTATCAGGTATTACCTTTATGAGCTTAATCGATCAATTTGTTAATGGCAGAAAAGATTTAGTAACCAAGTTAAGGGGAAAATCTGATGCCGAATTTTTAGCCCATTTTAAAATAAATGGCGATGAGGTTGATGAATATTCAGGGGCGCCTTTTTCAATGTATAGCTATATTAGCAGTTTTGTTTGGCATGATCACCATCACAAAAAGCAAATAGTTGAGTATTTTAAAAGTAAGTATAAGCAAAATTATCAAATGAAATAAGAACAGGAGTTAAGCTGTGTTAGCATGCTTAACTCCTGTTTTTTATAGATGTTATAGTATTAGTTGTACATTTTTGATTAAATTAAACTATCTTTTGTTGTTTTTTCAAATGCCTTACTAAGTGTGTTTGATACTAGTTTAATTGCATCTGCACCTTCTTCAAGTAGTCCTGCCATCCAAAAGAAACCGTGAATGACACCATCGTATCGTTTTAGTTGAACAGGAATATTCGCTTCTTGTAATTTTTTTGCAAAAGCTTCACCTTCATCTCTTAATGGATCATATTCAGCTGTTATGACTAATGCAGGTGGTAAGTCCTTTAAATTTGTTGCTTTCAGTGGAGAGGCGTATGGACTTTCACCATCGCTGTCACTATTTAGATAATGGTTCCAAAACCATTGCATTGTATCTTTCGTTAAGAAATAACCTTCTGCGTAATCTAAGTAAGAAGGCGTTTTTAAATTATAATCTGTCACTGGGTATACCAATACTTGCTGAACAATTGCATTTAAACCCAAATCTCTTGCTTTTAATGAAACAACTGCTGCGATATTACCACCAGCACTATCTCCACCGACTGCGATTCTAGAAGCATCTATGTTTAACTCTTCAGCGTTAGATATTAACCATTCGATAACCGCATAGCTATCATCTATTGCAGATGGAAACTTGTGATCTGGGGCTAACCGGTAGTCGACGGATACGATTACACATTGCGAATTGGCAGCAATCTGACGGCAAGGAATATCTACAGAGTCTAGATTTCCTATGACCCAACCCCCACCATGGTAATAAACAAATACAGGTAGAGTCTCTTCACTTTTAACAGGTGTGTATATTCTAACAGGAACTTCTCCTACATTTGTATCAAGAGATTTGTTAATAACGCTTGCCAGTTCTACACGTTCTCCCGCTAAACCTTCAATAGCAATACTATTTCTTGCTTCTTCTGGACTTAATTCGTGAATTGGGGAAGTACCTGATTGTTCTAATTGCTCTAGAATTAACTTTACCTCTGGCTTCAATGTCATGTTAATAAGCTCCTTTCTCTTATAGAGAGATATAGATTAATATGAAAATCGTGGATATTTTATTCTATTACTAGATTCATTTTAAATATTCAATTAATTCGAGTCGATACAATGTACATTAGAAGATCAATTAATAGGTAGTGACTCTATAACTTACCAATAATAGCTCTTTAACAAAATGTAACAGATAATGCTAAAATAGAAATATCTCTCATAAATTAGAAAGAAATAAAAACTTGACACGTTTATATTGTTGAATTTGAGGGTAAAACATAAAAGAGTAGTCAATCCGTTAAAGGGAGGAAGATAATAATGAATGCGATAGGAAGAGTGTTATCTCTGCTTGTTATTATCAATTTACTATTTGCCTGTTCTAATGATAAGGTAGAAGTAAAGACAAATGCTGAGAATAGTAAAAGCGATACTCAAGTTAAAGAGGATAAGAACAAAAACGATAAAATTGAGGGAACTTATAATACCAAAAATGAAGTTGGTAAAACGAATAATGTTCTAACCGAAGATGAAGTATTAAAGGCCATCAAAACACAATTGAAAACAGATTTATCGAAAATATTACCAAGCCAACTACCTTTAAATAGAGGAAAGCATTTAACAGCAACTACTAAATCAACAGCTAATTATTATGAAGTTGTATTTATGGAAAGTGATAGGCCGATAGCTATTAATAATAAAGCGCTAAAAAACAAACAGCAAGCAACTGTCATTGCTCGATTAAAAGTTAAAAAGTATGCTAGTTTGGCAAAATCGAGTGAACAAATTGCATATGAAGATTTTAGCAATCTCGGGGGACAAAAAGTTGATCTCGGTTATGGTATATCAGGTTACCAAGATGCTGGGGCAGGTTCAGCATTTATAAGTTGGAACGAAGGAAGATGGGCACTTACTGCTCGTGCACGAACAACGGAATCGAAGCAGGGTGTAAAACTAGCAAAAGAAGCAACAAAATTTTTAGAAACGAACACACTCCCAATTCCAAAACCAAATGGTCTAGTTCATCTTGACGTAGAGCACTCAGGGAACAGAATTTCTTGGCAAAAAGAAAAGATAGTGTATCTCATTGATCAAGTAAAAGATCCTATGGACGCTTTAAAAATTGCTACCTCTTTCGAAAACTAAATATTTTAGTTATAAAGAAAAGATGAAGCTCATTCTAATAAGCTCGTCTTTTTCTATTTTGAATACAGTAAATTGTTTTTTCGAATCAAAGTAGGTTTTATATTGTGGAAGATTAGACTTCTGAGGAAATAATATATCCTGTTCGATCATCGCATTTACCATAAATGTATTTATTTCGATGTACAACTAAGTGTAAAATATTAAAGAAATACAATTTAACTTTTAAATTTAATATTTTAGACCAATTATATTGGAGGTATAAAGTATGAAACTATTAATTATTAGACATGGAGAATCAGAAGCAGATATTCTTAATGTACATGAAGGAAGGGCTGATTTTGATCTCACTGAAGTAGGACAACAACAAGCAATACTATTATCAGAATGGATACACAGTCATTATAATTTAGATAAAATTTATAGTAGTACGTTGAAAAGGGCTACTCAAACAGCTTTATTATTGGGCAATAAACAGCAAGTTGACATCGTTTATGAAGAGGATTTAATGGAATGGAATAATGGATTAATTGCAGGATTGTCAAGAGAAGCAGCTGAAGAAAAGTATCCTGAAATTGAAGGTTTAGCACCTCATGACGCTGTTTATGAGCAAGAGTCTGTATTAGATTTTAGATTTAGAGCAGAAAAGATATTATCTAAAGTTATTTCTGAAAATCCTGGTGATACTACAATAGCGATTGTTAGCCATGGGGGAATGATAAACAGACTATATCAATCATTTTTAAAGCTACCATTTGATACAAATGTAATTGTTCATTGTGGTGATACTAGCTTGCACGAATGGATTATTAAAGATAATCAAAGGCATATAGTATTTTCAAATCGCCTAGAACATCTGAACAATTTAAAATAGGCATAATTTAATAAAAAATAATAAAAAGAGTAGACAATATGCCGAAATTAGAAATTTGAATCACCTCTTTTGGGTAATATGATGATAGATCTAAATAAGAGAACTAGATATTTGACAACTAGGATATAAACTCTAGGCACGATATAGTAGTCAGAGGTAATTGTCTTGGAAGGATATAAAATATAAAAAGGATGAAGATATTATCTTTCATCCAATGTTAATATCATTAATCTATAAATAATGAATATGCCTAGGTAACTCCCACTTATTAAGAACAGGGGATTAAGAAAAACTTTGTGAACTGTAGTCATAAATACAGCATTGTCAATAATGATTTGAAAAATGGTTGTGGATGCAATACTGCCAAAAATAATGGTTGATATAAGAGCGATAATATTAAAAATCATTAAGTATATTTTATTTTTATTCTGTAGATAAACCATAATTATAGGAAAAACAATACTAGACAAAACAAATAATATCTTCAAAATACCACCCTTTAAGTAAACTATATTTAGCTAATTATTGCCTTATAAAAAGATGGATATACAAAAGAATAACCGATTTTTTTAAAAGTAATCGGTAAATAGGTATTGCCTTAAAATAAAAAAATTATATTTAACAAAAAAGGTACTATAAACTATACGATTAATTAGTTCAATTTCAATTGATTACTTCAAGGTAATTAGAAATGAAACCCTACTATATTTAACAATAGATTATTCTCTATTAGCGAAGTTAAATGTTTCTTAGTCCTCTTCTTTAATTAAAATACAATCATTCTAATTTGTTAATTAATGTAGAATTTAACAGTGTAGGGTAATAATTAATTGGAGGTTGGTATTTATGAAAAAGAAAAAAATCAATGTTTTCTATCGCTGGTGTTCTTCTAGTTTTAAGTTTATCATTTGCTTCTGCAGCAAGTGCAGGAGCCTCAAAACCTCATGTGAAGGACGAAGGTGGAGGCGGAAGTGTTGATCGACCAACATGCAATAGTCAAGGCTATTGTACAGCTAGACCTTAATTCCAAAGAACTATTTAGCATCCTTCGGGGTGCTTTTTTTCTTGCCTTAAGTGGTTATGATGGAAAATATAAAAAATTGAATTCTAGCTGTCTATTCATTGAGCTAATCTATTTGTTTTGATACTTTACTATAAATACGTATCCATTGGAAAGCAAGGATCAATAGTAACAAACCAGTGATCCAATAAAGCCAACTAGTTCCTAGAAAATACATCATGACAATGTTATAAGATCTTTCATTTTAGAAAATGATTTTGCATTAACTCAAGTAATCCGAAAAGTGAATCATCAAGTTCCGCAAGTTCATGTTCATAACGCAATTATTTTAGAACTTACATTTTGTACCTTAGAGCGAGATAAGAAATATATGGATCCATTAAAAACGAATTTTGCTTTTGGGCGTGGATTGATCAAGAGTTATAAAATGTAACGAGAGATTTAAGAGATGTAAGCCGAACATTAGGTATGGCATTAAGGTATTGGAAGGCACTAAAGAAATCGATGAATATTTTGTTGCTTATTTTGTTAAAACTCGAGGGAATGATAAGGAATTACATTACTCTAAAGTAGTTTTACGAAATCAAGTAAATGGGGAAGTAAAGAGAAGATGGATTGGATTAACAGAGATTAAAAAAACTAGTAACCGAGTGTTACCTAGCTTTTTTGTATGTATATTTGAATCGGCTACACTAAGTTGGACAAAAAAAATAAGGGCTATTACACTTAGACTACCAACTTAAAGGAGCGTGCTACTATGTCACGTCAACGTCG
>NZ_JBNNTI010000064.1:0-13160 GCF_050278625.1 Viridibacillus sp. NPDC096237
GTGAACAACCAAACGTAGCTTAATTTTTAAAAACAGATTTTGCACTATGGGAGTAGTCTGTGCTCTAAAAAAATACGATTTATGAAATTGATTCACTTCAAAAATTAATTTTTATAGAGGTGTTAAATGAACAATAATTACATTTAACACCTACTTACTTAAACAACTAAAATGTTTGCTATAAACAAAAATATAGTAATAGTTGGAAACATTATTATTACACTAATCAATATATACAAAATCACTTTTTTTATGGTCAGATCATAATTTTTAATTTGTATATAAAGAATGAAAGACATATATGGAATTAACAGAGTGACTGCAGTTATGAGACCAGGGACATAACCTCCATAGACGAAAAACTGGATTAAATGAGTAATACCATTAATCAACAACAGACATGTGCATAAAAGGGTTAAGCTAGAAGTAATTTTATTTCTTACTTTGTACTCTAGTAGAATAATAATTCCTACTGTGAGTGTTAGTAATACCATAGCTACTACTAATGTTTGAAAAGAATAGAAGTCCCTTAAAAAGTGAAGGCGCTCAGAATCTAATACTTTTTCTGCCCATTTTCCTAATTGAGGTAACTCTTCAAGGTTATGAATGGCAAAAATAATTGGGAGTACCCAAAGGATTTTAAACAAATTTATTTTTTTCAACTTAATACCCTCGGTTTATGATTATCAACCATATGATCAAATGTTTTAGCTAAATCCTTTACTTTTTCTATATCTCCAAACATAGAATAGTGATTCCCTTGTACCATTGTTGAATAGAAATTCCCTGAAATATGCTTATGCCAGGTACTTTTATTAACCCTTTTTATTTTTAAAACATCCAAAACTTCATTAGACTCTTTTTCACTCGCCTCAAAATAAAGAATATCAGTGGCTAATTTTTGCTCAGGATAATATGTTTTTAAAGCATTATGGTTATGCTTCCAAATTGTAAAGAATTGCTCTAAATCTTTTTTATCAACCTTCATATCCATGTTTTCAATGAGTTTTTCTACTATTTCGTCGAATGATTTATTTTCGTATTCAGTTAATTTTTGCAAATCAATTTCGTTCCCATTCAAGAACATTTCAATAACAAAAGGAAACGCTCTTACGAAGTAATCATGAGATATACTTTCTCCAAAATAAGCTTCTGGTGGATGGCTATCAAACATCATTAATGACTTAATTACCCTATTTTTGTTTTGTAATTGTAAGGCCATTTCAAATGCAACATTTCCACCAAAAGAATAGCCCCCTATTACATACTCTCCATGTGGTTGAATCTCTTCTATTATTTCTACATAATATGAAGCAATCTCTTTTAAAGATTCATTTCTGAAAATATTGATTGGATAAGAAATAACATAAATATTCCAATCATCTTTTTCTATAAATCTATTCATTTGGCTATAGCATAGGTTATTTCCCCCAGCAGGATGAACTAAAAATAGATTATTTTGGGGATTTATACCTTCTCTTATTTTTTTCACAATAGTATGTTTCTTTTTTATTTCTTGATTTTGAATATATACAATTAGATCTTTTGGTGTCTGCATATCTGTGAACTGATCTATTGAGATATTAACTTTTAACACATCACGTAATTCACTGACAATTTCAACTGCTGCTAGAGAATCTCCACCCAAGTCATAATAATTGTCTTCAATTTCTATGGAATCTATTTCTAAATACTTTTGCCACGTATCTAATACTATATTTTCAATATTATTAGGGATCTCATTCTCGGCTGGGTTTAGAAGGACCTCTCTATTTTTTTGTTTAGCCTCTATCCAATATCGTTCTTTTTGGAAAGGATATGTTGGAAGAGAAACTCTATTTTTAAAGGAAACTGTCCTACCTATATCTAAATTCATACCGCTTGTCCATAGGCATCCGAGAATACTTAAATAGCATTCATAAGGGGGCCTGTTAAAATTAGTATATTTGTCACCAAGAGTAAGTCCTTCAAAACATATAGAATTATTAGACTTTGATACGTAAGTATTTCCTTTTACCTTTTCTATAGTTAAAGAACTTGTTTGCTGAAAAATGAACTTTTTATTCATTTTATTGTAAAAATTACCATCAGAGCAAAAAGCGGAGTATTTCGAATTCTTATCGTCCCACTCAACTATAGATACTGGATCCATGGTCATAATAGCTTCTATCGCTTCTTTTAATGAAATCACTTCACCAAGTACAAATAATATGAGGTCATCTAACTTGCTATTTGCGATTATTACTTCCGGTACTATACCAAGCTCAATCAACTTTCTTGCAAGTGCGAGATTATAAACGAAATAATTTATTTCTCTGTAGATGGAATCTACTAGTATTGATTCTTTCGTAATTCCAGAATCGACTTCATTGCAGTTTTCTAAAATAGAATGTACAATCTCTTGAAATGATGGATGTTCAATAAGTTTTTTCCACAATAAATCATTGTATCCTAACTTAAAGGATACCCTCATGTCATTTTCAATTGGGGTAACGTTCTGTTCCAAACTTAACTGAGCAATAAGTTCATCTACTGATGATGCAATAGCGAAATATCGATTATTAAATTCCGTTCTTCCACTAGATAATGTATACGCTACATCTCCAAGAGATAAATTTTCATTCTTTTTTAAAAAACCTTGCAATTGCTCCTTCATCTGAGATAATGCTACTGAATTCTTAGCTGATAAAAGAACAATGTTAGATTCCTTCTCTTCAATAGGATCATCAGTCTCTTCTTCCCAATATTTCATTATAATATGGGCATTTGTTCCACCTATTCCGAATGAACTTACACCAGCATAATCCAACTTCTTCTTTTCTAATTTGTCAGCGATATAGAATGGCGTTTGTTCTAAATACAAATTTTCATTTTCTTTCCCAAAATTAGGTGTTGGAACTACCATTTGATGCTTTAATGATAATGCAGTTTTGATGACACCTATTACTCCTGCCGCGGCATCTGTATGGCCAATGTTTGCCTTTACAGAACCAATGGCACAATGTTTATCAATATTTCCTCCATATACTTTATTCAAAGCTTGAATTTCAATAGGGTCTCCAAGTGAAGTACCAGTTCCATGAGCCTCAATATAACCCACTTCATGAGATTCTATATCTGCTAAATATAATGCTTCATCAATAACTGATTCTTGACCTTTTATACTAGGTGCAGTAAATCCTACTTTATTAGAACCATCATTATTTATAGCCGTGCTCTTTATTACAGAATATATATGATCCTTATCCTTAATGGCCTCTGATAAACTTTTTAATACTACAACACCGCAGCCATTTCCTTTTATAGTCCCACTTGCATTTTGATCAAATGGTCTACATCTCCCGTCCCTAGAAAGAATGCCACCTTCTTTATAAAGGTAACCTGAAGTTTGTGGAACACTGACACTAACTCCGCCAGCTATAGCGATATCGCATTCCCCATTTAGAATACTTTGAACCCCATAATGGGTAGCAACAAGAGAACTAGAGCACGCCGTTTGAATAGTAATACTTGGTCCTGTTAAATTTAGCTTATATGCAATTCGAGTGCTTAAAAAATCTTTGTCATTTCCAATTAATATAGGATAATTAACTCCCTCAGAGTCAATTTTTTCATTTGGAATAATATTGTTTATGAGATAAGAACTCATACTGGTACTTCCAAACAAACCGATTTTCCCCTGATATTTACTCGGAGCATATCCTGCTTCCTCTAAAGCTTCCCAAACACATTCTAAAAAAATTCTATGTTGCGGATCTGTCACTTTCGCTTCATAAGGAGTAAAATTGAAAAATTCTGCATCAAATTTTTCAATCTCATCTAAAATCATACCTACCTTTTTATACTCTGGATGATTTATTTGTTCTTCACCAATGCCGTTTTTCTTTAGATCATCATCTCGGAACTCTTGTCTTGAATCTATTCCATTTTTCATATTAGCCCAAAATTCAGCAATATTTTTTGCACCTGGAAATTTACCAGACATTCCTATAATTGCAATATCTGTAGCTTCAACTTTTGACAGCATGATTCTTCCTCCTAACGATTCTCTCTCGCTTTTGTCTATTCGCCTGTTTTGGTCGATTAGTTTGTGGTGTTTGGTAAGTTTTCAACTGTTCAATATAATTAGCTAAATTACGAATTGTTGTATATTCAAATAGATCTATGATTTTCATATCATCTAGCGCAAATTCATCCACTAACTTATAATAAATTTCTGTTACATGTAGTGACGTACCCCCTACATCGAAAAAGTTGTCGTCTAATTGCAAAGCGTTATTTTTTAAAACAAGGCTCCAAATGTCTCTCACCTTTTTCATAACCTCTGTCCCACTTTGCGTACTTAAAATAGTTTCAGTAGGGTTTGGAAGTTTTCCAAAGTCAACTTTCCCATTGATTGTTAATGGTATTTCTTCAACTTCTATGAAGTGAGATGGTATCATATATGAAGGAAGCTTATTTTGTAGTTCTTCCTTTAAAGATTTAATATCCAATGGCACGGAAGTAATGATATATGCAATTAAACGTTTATCATCTTTAGAGAATTTGTGCATAGTAACGATACATTCTTTGTATTTTTGTAATGAATTTATTGCATATTCAATCTCTTCAATTTCTATTCTGAATCCCCGCAGCTGTACCTGCTTATCTTTTCTATTCAAGTATTCAATTCTTCCGTTTGGCAAATAACGGGCCAAATCCCCTGTTTTATAGTATCTGCCTTCTCTTCCTGGTAATTTAATAAAGCGTTCTTTCGTCAACTCATTTTGTTTAAAGTAACCTTTACTGACGCCTTCTCCTCCGACTATCATTTCTCCAGTTATACCTATTGGACACAGCTGCATATCTTTATTTACAATCAGGATACTCATATCCTCTATAGGCTTACCTATAATACTCCCACATTTGCAATATACATCGTTTTTTTCAATTTCATAATATGAAACATGAACTGTCGTTTCCGTAATTCCATACATATTTATAAGCCTAGGTGTAAGTCCATATTTATCTACCCAAGTTTTCAACATAGCAAAATCCAATTTTTCCCCACCAAAAATAATGGCCCTTAGAGAAGCTATTTTTTCTTTTTCTCTTTGATCTACCTTTATCAATTGTCTAAAAGCTGAAGGTGTTTGATTTAAAATTGTTAGTTTTTCTCTTTTTAAAAGCTCGTAAAAATCTTTTGTAGATTTAATATAATTATCAGGAACAATCACTAGTTTCCCACCATATAAAAGAGCGCCAAATATCTCCCATACCGAAAAGTCAAAAGCATATGAGTGGAACAAAGTCCAAGTATCCTTTTCTGAAAAATTAAAATTACTATTAGTTGCAGCAAATAGGCGAATAACATTTTGGTGAGTAACTTGCACACCCTTCGGCTTACCAGTAGAACCAGATGTGTAGATAATATAAGCTACTTCGTTCTTACTTACGTTAAATAACTTTTGACTATTATAGGTCTTCATCAACTCCTTGATATGTATTACACAGTTATCAGTTTCAATCGGTAATATTTCTTTCGTGATTATGACCGGATTCTCAATAGATTCTAGAATGTATTGGAATCTGTCTTTAGGCGCGTTAGGATCAATAGGAATATAAGTTTTTCCAGCCTTTAAAACACCTAATATCGCTGCTATTAAATTTTCATTTTTGGGTAATGAAATTATAACGTTCGTTTGATTATCATCGAGCATTTCTACTAGATTGCTCGCTATGTTTGTCGATAATTGATTTAATTCTTTATAAGTCAATTTTTCATCTAAATAGGTTACAGCAACTCTATCTGGATAAACCTCACAAATAGATTCAAATGCTTGATATATATTGTTTTGTAATTTATAAACTGATTTCCCCTGAATATGTTGGTTATATATATTATAGATATGCTCACTTTGGTGCTTACTCAGCAGTTCGAGATTTTCCACTAAAATCTTTGGTTCCTTCAAAATTGTTTGATAAATATTTTGAAAGACTCCTTCAAAATTTATATGATTAAATTTTGAAGCAAACTCTATATTTACAGTTAACTTACTTTTTCCATCTTCGACGTTCATAGAGAACGGAAACTTGATATTCATTAATTGAAGAGGGATCTTCTGTACCGAACAATCAACTAAATCAAAACTTAATTCCTGTTTATAATATGTAAAAGCATTGTTTATCTCATGAGTGCCTAATGAACCTTCTAATATTTCACTGTAATGCTCAGATATATTAAAATCTTGATGTTTTAAAAGTGATCTACTATTTGCCTTAATTTCTTGGCAGATTTCTAAAAATGTTTTATCTGATTTACAGTCAATGGAAAGTGGTAATGTATTAACAAAATATCCAAAGACCTTTTTTCTCTCTCTTTTTCTACGATTAGGTAATGGGATTCCAACTGTAATAAGGTCTTTATTTGTAATTTTCTTTAAAAATAGTGCGTAACAGGTAAGGAAGAATGTAAACTCTGTTAGTTTATGAATGTTTATGAACTCTCGAATTTTTTCTGTTATATCTTCCGTCAAGCTAAAAGTTGCGCTACTACCAACCAATAATCCTTCAGTCGTCCTACATTCATCTATTTCTTTTAAAGCTAAATCTTCAAGCCCATTTAAATGTTGCTTGAAGAAGTCTTTTGCTTTTATGGTTAGCTCTTCATTTGCTACCAACAAGGAAGTTTCAAAAAAGCCCGCTCGTTCTTCACATTCTATTTCTTCGTTATACAAAATAGAGAGATCTTCCAAAAAAGTGTAATAGCTAAATCCATCAGCGATGATATGTGCTATATGCATTGAGATATAGTATGTTTCTTCTGAAATCTTATAAATACATACTTCGTAAAGCGGGAGTTGATATATATCAATAGCAGTATTATTTTTTTGAGTTGTAAGATTATAAATTTTCGCCTCATAATCCTGTTCATTCGTAAAATCAATAACTTTAATCCGATGTTGAAATTCAGGTTCGTATACTTGCTTTGGCACTCCCTTTTCTTCAATAAAATATGTACTAAAAATAGAATTAGATCTAAACAGTTTATATAATGAGGATTTTAACTTTTCTATATTTAGAGGTCCCTCAATTTTATAAAGAAAAGACAAATTATAAGCTGGATCTAACGGATATAACCGATGATATAGATATAACTTTTTCTGATTCCAAGATAAATCGAATATTTCCATGTGTAAAAAGCCTCCCTATTCAAGTCTTAAAAAAGGTTGCATTAATAGTTATCTACATATAAAATTTCAAAACAAAATAACAAAATATCTACACCTTTTATACACATATATTACCAATTCAGAAAAAATAATGCTGTATAATTAAGTTGGGAAACTTATTTATAAAACCCATATTTTAGTTATATAAAGAATCGATAGTTTCCCAATTTAATTACAGGTAATTTATTATATAATTGAGAGGAATAGGGAAATGAATATTGGCCATATTTTAAAAACAGAGAGAATTAAACAAAATGTAAAACAAGTATGTCTTGCTAATGGTGTATGCTCTGTTTCCTATTTGAGTAAAATTGAGAACAACTTAACGGTACCGAGTGATGAGATTTTAGAACTTCTCTGTAAAAGACTTAATATTGTTATAAACTTACATCCTGAGGAAAAAGAACAATTGATAATTGATAATCTCTTTGCTTTATATAAAAACGCCATTCTAAATAAAGATGTCCAAATGGTCAAAAAAAAGTGTACTTTATCTAATCTCAATCAATATTTCTTAGATTGTAGTTTATTCAATACATATTTTTTATATTTATTTCGTATTAACCTTATGCTTGATTCAAATTCTTCTACTATTAGAGAGATTAAACAAATTTTAATTAAAAACCAAAAAAACTTTAATTCATACCAAAATTTTTTATTCAATTTAAATATGGGATTGTACCATTATTCTAAAGGGTTTTATAAAGAGGCTCTTCGTTATTTAGAATTACAAGATAAGGAGAAGAAATCTATCTCGATGGAGGATTGGGAAAAGTATGACTACTACTATGTCAGAGGACTATGTAATTTAGTTAATGATCAGGTCTTAAGTGCAATAGAATATACCGAACTAGCTTTAAAATATTTTCAAAATATTTTTATAGTCAAAAAAATGTTAGATTGTTATATTGTTATATCTAACGGATACAAGCGTAACTTTAAGTATACCGATGCCAGAAACTTGCTTATCATTTCTGAAAAAATAATAGAAAATGGCGATATTGCAGAATATAGAGGTATCGTGTATCAAAATATAGGGGACTTATACTCAAAAGAGGGCAATGATCAAATGGCCTTAGATTATTATATGAAAAGCTATCATAGCGAAAAAGACACCCTAGGTTATTTAACCTCTACATTATCAATTGTTATGATTTACTCAAAAATGAATATTTCACAAAAAGTAATTGAATGGTCTGAGCTAGGTTTAAACTTTATCCAGGGAGAGAATTCAGGGAAATATACAGCATTCTCTCATCATTTCAAAGTATTTAAAGCTCTTCACATCGCATCACAAGATGATCTTGTTCCCACTTGTAAAGAAGCTATTTCTTTTTTTGAAACTCGCTCAGATTTCCGCTTTGCTCATAAGTACTCTATTCTAATAGCTAAGTATTTTTCCGAAAAAGCTAAGTATAAAGACAGCCATCTTTACTATCAAAAAGCTAACCAATATTTATATCAAATAAAATGCATTCATGCATGGGAGGAATTATAAATGAAAAAATTTATCGTATCAATGCTTTTAATTTTAATATTTTTTGCCTATGTGAGTTCAGATTTTGCTTCTGCAGAAGAAGAAAACCCAAGAATTGTAAATTTATGTTAATTCAAATTTAAGAAGAACAATGGAAAATAAAATAAAAATAGTAGTACGGGCCAAAATTTTGGACTGTACTACTATTTTTGTTTTAGTGAAGATAAAAATAATACGAAAATGGTTATTTTTACCTAAAGAAAAATACGGGCTACCTCATCCTTTCTAATTTTTTTCATATCTCTTAAGTCTCTTTCTTTATTGTCTCTAAGTGTTATACGAATGCATCTTCACATAAACTCCAGATAACACGGTTATAATGATATAAGAGGTGATATAATGAGAAACTATCAAATTCTTGTGGTAGAGGATGACAAAGAAATTCAAGAGTTAATAAAGCAAATTTTAATGACACAAAACTATATCGTTGAAACTGCATCAGATGGATTAGAAGGAATGAAACAATTTAATAAGCAATCCTATGATTTAATTCTTTTGGATGTGATGATGCCAAACCTTAGAGGATTTGAATTGGCACAAATGATTCGAAAACAATCTAATGTACCAATTATTATGTTAACCGCATTAGAAGAAGAACAAGATCAAATGAAAGGCTTTGATATTGGAATCGATGATTATATTACTAAACCTTTTTCTTTCCATGTTCTGATTAGACGAGTTGAAGCAGTACTGAGAAGAAGCTATGATCAAAGTACAGATAACAATTTAGTATTTAAAGAAGTCCATGTTGATTGTGATGCATATAAAGTATATGTAAATGAGGTTGAAATACTATTAACGACAAAAGAATTCGAAATTCTACAACTACTACTTCAGAATGAAAAAAAAGTGCTTACAAGGGAAAGAATTATAGAAAAGGCTTGGGGCTATGAATATTGTAGTGAAACACGCATTATCGATACACATATTAAAAACATACGAAAAAAATTAGATATACCTTATATTAAAACAGTAAAAGGCATTGGTTACAAAATCGATGAATAAAATATTAAAAATTACAAAGATGAATCGTATTACTTATAAACTCTTTTGGATTACTTCACTTATTTTGTTAGCCTTTGCATTAGTGATGTATCTAACTTTATACTTCTTTTTACCTACATTTTATGAACAGTATAAAACAGATCAACTTCAAACAGGAATAGAAGAAATAATTGATAAATCCAAGGATCTTACTTTTCAAGATGCAATACCGCTTCTTGATAAATATGCACAAAAAAATAACGCAATAATCTACCTTCAAGATCAAGATGGAAGAATTATTTATTCTCCTACCTTTTCCTTTACCAGTAGTAATAGTCAAGGGCTAGCAGTTTTAACGCCGCCGGCTACTAAAGGTTCATTGGAGAATTCAGATAACCATTCCAATTCGTATAATGCTACCATACCTATTCAATTCCTAAACGTTAACTTAACACTCGTAGTGTTCGCAACATTTCAACCTATTAATGAAGCTTCACAGGTATTGGCCCTTTTCCTTCCTTATATTAGTATTATTGTGATTGTTATTGGTTTAGGTAGTGCTTATTTGTATTCACGGTTCATCACAAAACCTCTCATTTATATTAATCAAGGGGCACAAAAGATGGCGAACTTGGATTTCTCTGAAAAAATCGAGGTTCGATCCAATGATGAACTAGCGGAATTATCCAATAGCTTAAATGATATGTCAGTTAATTTACAACATACTATGCATGATTTAAAGAAAGCAAATCAACAGTTAAAAAGCGATATTGAAAAAGAAAGAAAAATAGAACAAAAACGCAGGGAATTTTTCTCAATAGTAGCACATGAATTAAAAACTCCTCTCACCGTCATGAAAGGATACTTAGAAGGAATGATTTATAATATTGGTCCGTATCAAAATCGTGACCAATACTTAAAGAAAAATCACCAAATTATTGAAAGTATGGAACAACTGGTTCGTGAGATTTTAAGCATGTCAAAATTAGAGCAACATACTTTTAAACTACAATTGGAAGAAGTAAATCTCTCGGAATTAATTAATACAATCACAAAAGATCTTGAATTTTTTGCTTCTCAAAAAGACATTCAAATGATAAAACAGATTGGTTCTCATCATCTTGTTTATACAGATCGGGTTCTTTTAGAAAAAGCCTGCAAAAATATTGTCCATAATGCGATTATGTATTCACCTCATGGAGAGGAAGTATATATAACTTTAACTGCGGACTCACAACAACACATTCAAGTTAAAGTCATTAATACAGGTGTTAAAATTAAAGAAGAGGATTTACAGCAGATTTTCGAACCGTTTTATAGAATCGAAAAATCAAGAAATCGAAATACTGGTGGAAGTGGCTTAGGGTTATATATTGTAAAGCAAGTTTTTGAAACCCTTTCTATTACCTATTCTTTTAATAACACTGAACAAGGAGTGCAATTTTTAGTTACCATTCCTTTATCCACAAAGTGAACAACAAAATAGTTTAGACTTTAGTTTTGAAAGAAATTTCTATAATTTTATTTTTGCAAAAGGTCATTTTAAGAAGAAGAAAAAATCCATTTTGAAAAAGATAATTCAAAATGGATTTTTCTATGTAAAATTGTTAACTACATTTACCCTTTAAACAACTTATATTCTAACAACCTAATACTCTTCAATAACTTTTTTGTTCCTCATGACAGCTAAAATATACTAAACAAGACTATAATACTTGCAACAATTGATAAGCCATACGAACTATTTAATTTGAGGAGAGTATTATGCAAAATGTTAAAAATACAAAAAGAAAGGTTCTTTTGTAGGTTCAATATATGTGAAAGAAAGCCATACAAAGAGTGGAAAATAGAATACGGCAATCGTCATAAAAACCAACCACTTAGTTCCAATAGGTTCACTCCTCTCTAACCTTTTGGTGAATAAAGATGTTCTCTCACATTTTATTCCATCTGGAAATGTTCCAAATAAAAACAACTTGTGGGATTTTAAATCCACAAGCTGTTTTTATCAAACTTATTCGAAAGGCAGCACATCTACCAACACCTCTACTATTTAATCCTCATTCGTTGAGGACCTTTACCTTCTGAGGCTATCTTGAGGCTATCCCATTATTCTTTCTATTTTCTGAACCTCAAATAGATGTTCCTGCCCTACCACTCTCACTCCCCTCCTGATCAGAAGGGGGTATTTCTCTTTGACCCGGTTCCATCTCATTTTGGTTTGGAGGAAACAATTCTCCCGGATCTGATTCCATATCGTTTTGATTTGGAGGAAATTTATCTGGATCTGTCATTATTCCATCTTTGGTAGAAGGCCCCCCTCCCCCTGGATTTGGGGCATTTGGCATTCTGCTATCTTGATATGAATCTACTTCTTTTGGATCAGAATCCGAGTTATCCCCTAAATTCAAAAGGTTTAAATACGTACCAATTAAAATACCGATTGTCACTAGACCAATAGAAGTCACTATTTTCATCCGTATCTCTCTCATTCCTTTCTTATGGATTTAAACCATTTTATCGCTACATTTTGTCTAATTAGATCTACATTTGCTTGTATGGTTCTATTTCACTTTTTATTTAACAACGCTACCGAAACAATTCTTTAGCTTTAATATTCATGTTACAACTTTTTAATTACTAAATTTCTTTTTTCTAAATACACCGCTTTATCTGATTGTTTAGCCACCGCTTGGGAATGCGTCACAACAATGATACATTTATTTTCTTTATGAGCAAGTTCTTTAAATAGCTCGATAATTTCCATAGAAGTTTCCTGATCTAGATTCCCAGTTGGTTCATCCGCAATCAATAAATCTACGTTACAAGATAGTGCACGAGCAATCGCCACACGTTGTTGCTGACCACCGCTAAGCTGTAATATTTTTCTTTTTGCTTCTACTTCTGTCAGGCCTACCTTTGCTAATAACTCAAGTGCTCTTGCTTTTTTATCTTTCACATCGACCCCTGTAATCTCCATTGCAGTGACTACATTTTGAAGAGCTGTCATATACGTTATGAGGTTATACGATTGAAAGATAATCGAAACGTGTTTGTTTCGATAAGTATCTAGGCCTATCTTCCGTATATCCCTTCCGTTGTATAATACATAACCACTTCTTGGAACATCTAATCCACTTGCTAAACTAAGGGTAGTTGTTTTTCCCGACCCTGATGGTCCTAAAATGGTATATAAGCATCCCGTTTGAAACGAAAAGTTTACATTATCTAATATTGTAATTTTTTTATTATTGCTGTGATAATGATAATTTAGATTTTTGAATTGTAATATAGTATCCATGTGTATCCCTCTATTCGTCTTTTAATAAAATTTCTTTTGGATTCAATCGAAGAATCGATAATGCTGGAAGAAGTGTCGCTAAAATTGCGATTAATAGACCTAACCCACCTAAATTCAAAATATCTTG